>CAZTMY010000105.1:0-7808 GCA_964614895.1 uncultured Anaerolineales bacterium | reverse complement strand
TCCCGCACCTAACACAATCACTGTTCTCGCCATGGCTTATCACTCCATTCGCAGCACCACACGCCCAGTGGTCAAGGACACAATACGGCATGCCGTGCCCCTACCAGAAGCGGACACTCCCCCTACTTCCCAGCCCCCGCCACCACCAGCACGTACTCACCTCGCGGCGGCTCGGACTCGATGAGGGCCAGCAGCTCGCTCAGATGACCCCGATGCACCGCCTCGTAGAGTTTAGTGAGGTCGTTGGCGAGGGCGGCCTGACGGTCGCC
Organism: uncultured Anaerolineales bacterium; assembly: GCA_964614895.1. Taxonomy (GTDB): domain Bacteria; phylum Chloroflexota; class Anaerolineae; order UBA1429; family UBA1429; genus DAIRUQ01. The sequence goes on along the minus strand of CAZTMY010000105.1, from coordinate 7,539 downwards.
CAGCACCTCCAGCGCGTCTCGCAGCGAGGCCTGCAGGCGATGTGGGCTCTCATAGTAGACCAGCGTGTACGGCATCGCGGCGTCGGCCTCAAAGGTGCGGCGGCGAGCGCCCGACTTGCGCGGCAGGAACCCGCGGAAGCAAAAGCTGTGCACCGGCAGCCCCGACAGCACCACCGCTGGGATGACGGCGTTAGCGCCGGGGATCATGGTCATGTCGTATCCCTCAGCCAAGGCGGCCCGCACGATACTGTAGCCTGGATCCGAGATGCCCGGGGTACCGGCGTTGGTGACCAGCGCCACGTCGCGGCCCTCGCGTAGCGCCGCCAGCACCTGCGCCACAGCCCGCTCCTTGTTATGCTCGTGAAAGGCGATCTGGCGCTTGTGCAAGTCATAGTGCTTGAGCAGGCGTCCCGTCACGCGCGTATCCTCGCTGGCCACCAGATCCACGGCCTGCAGCACCTCCAGGGCGCGGATGGTGATGTCCTTCAGGTTGCCGATAGGCGTCGCCACTAGGTAGAGCAAGGGGGCTCCTTTGGGGTTTTGGGGGCAAGGGCACCGCGTGAGGTGCCCTTGCTATCCTTTGACTCGTGAAGTCAGCCGCACCTAGTCGACGTCGTGCCAGGTCAGGATGGGATTGCGAGCTGCGCCTACCTCGTCGAGTCGCCGCAGCGGCGCGGTGTGGGGCGCCTCGTGCAACAGCTCGGGCTGCTCCAGCGCCTCCTGACGGATGCGCGTCATGGCCTCGGCGAAAGCATCCAACGTGCGCTTGGACTCGGTCTCGGTAGGCTCGATCATCAACGCCTCGTGGACGATCAGCGGGAAATAGTAGGTTGGCGGATGCATGCCATAGTCCATGAGCCGCTTGGCGATGTCCAAGGCGCGCACGTCTGTGCCGGGCACGACGCCTTCGATGACAAACTCGTGCATGCAGCGCCGCTCATAGGGTAGTGGGTATAGGTCCTTGAGCAACGCCTGCAAATAGTTGGCGTTGAGCACGGCCGTCTCTGACGCCTCCAGAAGTCCTGCAGCGCCCAGCGTCCGGATATAGGCCCAAGCGCGTACCAACACACCGAAATGCCCATAGAAGGCCTTCACGCGGCCAATGCTGCGCTCTGGCATGACGAGATGGTAGCGCGAGCCGCCGGCGCCTTCCTCGAGCGCGACGATGGGGCCAGGCAGGTATGGCGCTAGGGCCGCCACGGCGCCCACAGGCCCTGAGCCAGGTCCACCGCCGCCGTGCGGCGTGGAGAAGGTCTTGTGCAGGTTGAAATGCATCACGTCGAACCCCAGCTCGGCCGGCTTGACGACGCCCATGATGGCATTGAGGTTGGCGCCGTCGCCATAGACCAGGCCTCCAGCAGCGTGCACGCGTCGCGTCACCTCGCGTACGTGCTCGTCAAAGAGGCCCAGCGTGTTGGGATTGGTGAGCATGAGACCGGCCAGATGTTCATCGCAGTGTCTGTCCAGCGCGTCAAGATCCACATTGCCGCGCGGATCTGAGGGTAGCTCCACCACGCGATAGCCGGCCATAGCGGTCGAGGCAGGATTGGTGCCGTGAGCCGAGTCCGGGATGAGCATCACATCGCGGTCGCCCTGCCCGAGCGCCTGTTGGTGCGCCCGAATCATCAGTACCCCCGTCAGCTCGCCATGAGCCCCAGCCGCGGGCTGCAACGACACAGCGTCATAGCCCGTCAGCGCTCCCAGGTAGCCCTGCAGCTCGTACATAAGCTGCAGGCAGCCCGGGACGGTCTCCTCGGGCTGATAGGGATGAACGGCAGCAAAGCCCGGCAGCCGGGCAGCGTCCTCGTGGACCTTGGGGTTGTACTTCATGGTGCACGAGCCTAACGGATAGAACCCGATATCGACGGCATGGTTGAGCTGGGATAGCCGCACAAAGTGCCGCACGACGTCCAGCTCGGAGACTTCTGGCAGCGGTAGGTCCTCGCGCAAGAGATGCTTGGGCGGCAACTCTGCCTCGGGTACATCCAGCGGAGGCGGAGCCACGCCGCGACGTCCTGGCTCGGACAGCTCACAAAGAGTAGGCTCGGTCATGACGCCACCTCCTCCAGCGCAGCTACCAGCGCGTCGATCTGCGCCACCGGGTTCATCTCGGTGACGCAAACGAGCATGCGTCGCTCCCACGCGGGAGTCACCTGGCCCAGATCATATCCGCCAATGATGCCGTGTCGCTCCCAGAGGCGCTGGTTGACGGACCGAGCGGGCTCGGGACACTCGACGACGAACTCTTGGAAGAAGGGGCCCTTGCTGACCAGCTCATAGCCGTCCAGCTCGGAGATGCGGGCCGCGGCATGGTGCGCCCGATGGTACACCACCCGCGCCAGCGCGCCGAGGCCGTGCTTGCCCAGGGCCGCCAGATAGACCGCCGCCGCCAGGGCGTTCAACCCTTGGTTGGTGCAGATGTTGGACGTGGCCTTCTCGCGGCGGATGTGCTGCTCACGGGTGGCCAACGTGAGCACATAGCCACGCTGACCATCTGCGTCCTCGGTTTGCCCTACCAGTCGCCCAGCCATGCGGCGAACGTCCGCCTTACGGCAGGCAAAGAAACCCAGCGAAGGCCCACCAAAGCTCAGGGGCGAACCAAGGCTCCCACCGTCGCCCACGGCGATATCAGCGCCCCAAGCCCCGGGAGAGCGCAGCATCCCCAGCGCGATGGGATCCGAGACCATCACGAGCATCGCGCCGTGAGCATGCACGCGCTCCGCCACGCCCGTAAGATCGAGGATCTCGCCGGTAAAAGCCGGTGACTGGACCACGACGCAGGCCGTGTTATCATCCACCAAGTCGAGGAGATCCGCCAGTTGATGTTCGGGCGCGTCATCGGAGATGGACTCGTCGCCCACGATATCGAACTGCGCGCCTTGCAGGTAGGTGCGCACGACCTGACGATACTCGGGGTGTACCGTGGGCGAAAGCACTGCCCTGGTGCGCCGACCATGCGAGGCACTGTGCGCCATGATCACGGCCTCGGCGGTAGCTGTAGCTCCGTCATAGTGCGAGGCGTTGCTGACCTCCATGCCCGTTAGCTCGCAGATCATGGATTGGTACTCAAAGGTCGCCTGCAGAGTCCCTTGGCTGATCTCGGGCTGATAAGGGGTATAGGCCGTCAAGAACTCGCTGCGTCCCACGATCTGCCCCACGACCGCGGGCACAAAGCGATGGTAGGCGCCCGCCCCGACAAAGCAGGGAGCATGATACAAGTCGGCGTTGCGCTCCGCCATGGCGCGCAGCTCGGTCATCAGCTCGGCTTCGGTAAGCGGATCGGGTAGATCAACCCGTGGATAGCGCACGTCCTCAGGAACGACCTCGAATAGCTCGTCAACAGAGGTCACGCCGACACGCGCAAGCATCTCTTCGCGCTCGTGCGCCGTGTGGGGCAGATAGCTCATGCCGCCCCCTTTCAGCTTGCCAGCGAAGCCAGGTAGGTCTCGTACGCGTCGCCGTCCATCAAATCCTCGCCTACGAGGGCGTCCACGGCGTCTTCGCTAGGCATCTCGATGCGGATGAACCAGCCCTGATCGTAGGGGCTCTCGTTGATCAGTTCGGGCCTGTCTGCCAGGGCCTCGTTGACGGCTACGACGGTCCCGCTCACTGGAGCGAGGACGTCCGAAGCTGCCTTGACCGATTCCACGATTGCAAAGCTCTTGCCCTGCTCCACCTCATCACCGACCTCGGGCAGCTCAACATAGACGACATCGGTCAATTCGTCCTGGGCATAGTCCGAGATCCCGATGACGGCCTGTTTCCCTTCTGGTTTGACCCACTCATGCGAGCGCGCATAGTATAGATCACCTGGCACCGCAGACATCTGACACCTCCTGGTGACATGCCTCAACAAAGACGCACAACACGCTGTTTGCTACGACCGTCCGCGCATATAGAAGGGACGCTTCACCACAATCGCCTCCCGCACGCGCCCGTGGATCTCGACGCCAAGCGCCATGCCGGGCGTTGCCAGCTCCGCCGGCACATAGCCCAGCGCCAAGAAACGCTCCAACGTCGGGGCGAGCATTCCGCTGGTGACCACACCGCAGGGCTCGCCGTCATGGAAGATCCGGTAGCCCTCGCGAGGTACGCCGCGCTCGACCATCTCGATCCCGATCAGCCGCTCGGCGGGGCCCTCTAAGCGCACTTTGAGCAGAGCCTCTCGTCCCAGGAACCCACCTTTATCCCCAGCAATGGCCCAGCCCAGCCCAGCCGCTATCGGATCGCGGTCGGGCCCGAGCTCGTGGCCGTACAGTGGCAGGCAAGCCTCAAAGCGCAACGAGTCACGCGCTGCCAGGCCCGCCGGGGCCAGGCCCCACGGCTTGCCAGCCTCCAGCAGGCCATCCCATACAGGCCCTGCCTGCCGAGCATCTAGGTAGAGCTCAAAGCCATCCTCCCCTGTGTAGCCTGTGCGGCCGACGATGGCCGGTACGCCCAAGACCGTCGTCTCGCGACACGTATGCCTGCCCATATCGGACATAGACACCGGACATAGCGGATCGAGGATGGCCTCTGCTGCGGGTCCCTGCAGCGCGAGCATATATGTCTCTGCAGAGATGTCGCGGATCTCGACATCCAGTCCGTGCGCGTGCGCCGAGAGCCAGCGCCGATCCTTGGCGGCATTGGCCGCGTTGACCACTACCAAGTAGCGCCCCTCTAGGGCATAGATGAAAACGTCGTCCACAACTCCACCGTCGTCATAGCACAAGAGCCCATAGCGCGCGTCGCCCAGCCCCATCGCGCTGACATCGCTGGTCACCATGCGTTGAAGAAAGGGCGAGGCATCGGAGCCGCGCACTGCGATCCGGCCCATATGATTTATGTCGAACAGGCCAGCCGCCTCCCGTACGCGAGCGTGTTCCTGTAGGGCACCCGAAGGATACTGCAAAGGCAATAGCCAACCCGCGAATGTTGTCATCCGTGCGCCTAACGCCACATGTCGGTCATACAACGCAGTTCTTGTAGGCATGTCCTTACCTCACATGGCAAGCGAGCTCAGGAGCGCGGCCAGCTCGCGTTGGGCCTCGGCCTGCGTCAGGGGACGCGGGTAGTTGTGCATGGGCCCTCCCGGACGCTCGTTGTAATAGGGGCGGTTGCAGTCCGGGCAACCGGCGGTCCGAAAGGCCTCGCCGTCGGCAAGCAACTGCGCCAGTTCCTTCTCTGAGAGGCCCAGTCCGATGATGCGGCTGGCATCATCGAACACCATCTCCTCGGCCCGGGCAAGGCCCCTCGCCATTAGCCATCTCGCCGCCTGCACTCGGCGGTAAACATCCAGCGGTGGCTGCGAGACCCCTTCCATGGCCGTGCCAGGCACGGGCGTAAAGGCGAACAGCCCCACCATGATACCACGATCCAATCCCCACTGCACTCGCTCCACCATCTCGCGCTCTGTCTCGCCTAGCCCCACGATGAGATGCGTGCCGACATGGCCCGGATACGCCGCCGCTGACGCTTCCAAGAGCGTCAGCACCCGCCGAAAGTTGCCCGACTTGCACCGGCGGAACACGGCCTCGGTAGCGGCGTCCAACGCGATCGTCACGCGCTCGACGCCAGCCTCCAACAGATCAGCTACATAGTCCAAGCGACGTGGCATCACCGACGCGCTGATGGGCACCGGCGAACGCTCAGCTAGCCCACGCACAGCCGCGATGGTATGCTCCAACATGCCGCGCCCGATGGTCACCTGGAAACAAGCTCGGCCGATGTCCCCGCGCGTGAAGGCGTCGGCGCAGGCGTCGGCTACGTCCGCCGCTCTGAAGGGCGGCCACGTCACCCGCGAGAGCATGTTCGCGCGGCTATGGCTGCCCCGGGCCTGCGAACAGAAGGCACAGTTGGCAGCGCAACGCTCGCCAAGCATCACGTAGGCGGTAGTCGGGGCGACGTCTAGGGGCACATCAATCAGGCCGAGAACCCCCGCCGTGCCTAAAGAGACCCGCCAGACTTGCTCGTCGCCTAGTCCAGCGCGCAGCAGGTCGTCCCCCACGCCACCTCCAAGCCCAGAGCCTCCGCCTCTTCGCGGGCCAGGTAGTTCGGATTGACCACAGCATTCAGGCCCGCCCGCAACGCGATCAGGTCCAGCACACGTCCGTAGTGACCGCGTGGACGCATGCACCCGAGGATCAGATCAGCGTGGGGCATGCGCAAGCGCGTCTCTAGGAAAAGATCCGCGACCTTGGCCAGAGGTGGCGGATCGCAGTGCGCGTACCGTGTACCTGCCGTCGGGATCAGCACTATATAGACCAAACGCTCGATGTCACGGGCGGCCAACGCCTCGAGCGCGGCGCGCTCACCGCTTGGCCCTCCACAACGCAGGCCAATGGTCACGTGAGGCACCACCGACACGTACTGTCGGAGCGTATCCAAAGCCCGCATATAGTCGTCAAGGCCCACGTCTAGCCCATAGACCTCGCGAGCGGTCTCACGGTCACCCACGACGTCCAGCGAGACGACATCCACCAGAGGTGCCAGTGCGCGGGCCTCGGCCTCCCCCACAAAGCCGACATGCCAGTTGGTCCGATGCGTCGCAGCTAACCGGCGCAAGGCGGCCAAGTGCTGCATGACGGGCACGCGCCCGTAGCGGTCGCAGCCGCCTGAGATCAGCAGGTCGGCCTCGGCTGGTACCTTCTCAGGTGCCGCCATCACCTCGGACAGCGGGCGCATATGCCGCAGGTAGACGCCGTTGCAATGCGCGCACTTGAGCGCGCACGCACGCCCAGTCACGCTCACAGGGATTACATCGACCGGCCGGTCGAATCGGACGACCCGACCGTGATGTGCCAAGCGCGTCTGCCAAGCTGCGTCCCATCGCTCAGGTGCCTCTTGACACAAGGCATACGCCTCGTCACGGGCATCTTTGACGGTACGGACTTCTGTCGTATCTGTTATCATGGGCTAGAAGCGAGTATAGCCGCCGCTGGCGTCCGCGTCAAAGGCTAGGGCCGCCAGGCAAAGGAGCATCCTCTGAATCCTGGTCCGAGCCAGGGGTAAGCGCGGCGCCATCGCCGGCACCTAGCTCTATTGCAGCCCCACTCTGACGTCAATGCTCAGCAGTCTCTATCGCCTCACCCATCCTTGACAGCATCGGCAACCGTGCATAGCATAGTCCTGAAAGGAGCCGCAAGCCATGCCTTCATCGCCTGACAGTCTGCCGCAACGCCGTCCCAACATTCTGCTGATCATCGATGACCAACACAATCCGCGTGTGCTCGGACACACCGGCGAGTGCGAGGTCCAGACTCCGCGCCTTGACCGGCTCGCCGCCCAGAGCGTGGTCTTTTGCAACGCCTACTGCAACAACCCCGTCTGTGCGCCTACCCGTCACACGCTGTACACGGGGCTGTACGCGTCCGACCACGGCGTCTATTTCAACGACCTGCCCATGCGCGAGGACGTCACGACGCTGATGGCCGCGCTCAACGACGCTGGTTATACGACGGCCAACGTCGGCAAGATGCACAACTGCCCATACCATCACCGGCGGGACTTTGCTTATGTGCTGCATCACGAGTTCTACATCGACCGTGCCAGCATCTCACA
>CAZTMY010000104.1:4200-7810 GCA_964614895.1 uncultured Anaerolineales bacterium | reverse complement strand
TTGCCACGGTCCGTCATCGCGTTGAACGAGACTTGGCGCGCCCTTGCGGACAAGGTCAAGGACGAGAAACAGATGGGCACCAAGCCGCTGGATTTTAGCCGCATCATCAAAGCCTATATCGGTGACCGGCTAACCGACGCGAGCATTCAGAGGCTGTTCGAGACCATGGGTAACGCCTTGAGCGAAGCTACTGCCGCTTGGAACTAGGCTGAGGGCCACCGCAAGTGCGAGAGAACCCGTTGCAAGCGCTAGTCATTGGTATGGAGTGAGACATGAAAAAGGCACCTGCCATTCTCGCCGTGATTGGTTCGATCCCCTTCTTTGTGCTGGGGCTGCTGTTCCTGATCGCTTCGGCCTCAGGCGCCAACCGCATCCTGGTAGCCGCCGCTTTGCTGGCAATTGCCACCGTGCTGCTGGTAGCCGGGCTGCGTCGGTTGCGTCGCTTAGCGGCCATCCAACCCGACGCGCTCGAGACAGGCGCCGTCGAGCTCGCACGCCGGCTCGGAGGGGAGCTCACTATCTCGCAACTTCGAGCCGAGTATGGCATCTCGGCAGAAGAGGCTGGCAAGGTGCTGGAGAAGCTGGTCCATGAGGGGAGCTGTCGCCGCGAGCAACGCGAGGACCGCCTCGTGTACGTGTTCGCTGGCTTGATGACCCCCCTCAAGGAGAAAGTATGTCCGTATTGCGGCACGAAACTCCCGGTACGCTCGGGACTCCGCAAGTGCCCAAATTGCGGCGCTCAGCTCGAGATCACCAAGACCTAGTGAGCCACGCCCGTTGGCGCCTCTGGGCATCGCTTCTTGCGCTCTGCTTCGTCGGCTGCGTAGCTTGGCCCATCTTGCCGAGCGGTGGGGTATCCAACGACACTCCACCGTTTCCGCATCAGCAGTCCTCTGGCCGCGCAGCCCTTGCGCTCACCTCACCCAATATCACGCCATCGCTCGCCCCTAGTTCGCTCCCAGCTCGCGACGATGCTACCCTCGCTGAAGCCCTTGGCCTCTTCACAGAGATGGGAACCGCCTTCGATCTGTGGCCAGCGTCGGATAGCGTGGGTGATCGAGCATCGTTCTGGGTAGCCGACATCGACGCAGGAGAGATGCGTCAAGTCCATGCGGTGTGCGCAGCAGTGAGTCAACACGCCAGCATGTGGGTGGGAAAGGACTCCCTGCTTGATACTGCTACTCTAGAAGCGGCCGCGAAGACGTTTGATACTCTCATTTATCCGACGGTGCGCCAGGTACTTGGCGGTACGGGACTGCCTCAGGATGGGCGGATCGCGATCCTGCACACAGAGCTATCCGGCGCCACGGCCTACTTTGCGCGGGGCAACATGCAGCCAACCAGCACGTACCGCCACTCTAACGAACGCGCGATGGTGGTCGTTAACCTTGCCTATGTGCAACCGGGGGATGACGCCTACTTGGCTGTGCTAGCCCACGAGCTCCAGCACCTAGCACGCTATCTCAGCGACCCGACAGAGGATGCTTGGTTCAATGAAGGCATGTCCCAGTTAGCGGAGGAGGTGTGTGGCTTTGAGCGACAAGAGCGGGGAGCCAGCCTGCTGGCCCATCCCGATCATCCGTTGCTTCTTTGGCACGCGGATCCCACACTCACCCCGCGTGACTATGACGCAGCGTACCTGTTCATTCGCTATCTTGCCGATCAGTATGGCCTCCCCATGGTTGCCCAGCTCGCCCAACATACAGCACGCGTCACGGATAGCATGGATGCCCTCTTTGCCAACCGCGGTGGGATGGACGGCGTCTTTGCAGACTGGCTGGTCACCAATCTGCTCAACGACCCTACGGTCTCCGAGGGTGAGTTCGCCTACGAGGCCGTCACGGGACGTGTCGCGCCCACCCCGCTGGGACGCGAGCCTGCCTGCGTTACCGACACCGTCGCTAACTATGGTGCTGACTACTGGCAAGTCGGCTTCTCTAGCGAGGCCAAGCTGCGCGTTCAGTTCAAAGGGGACACCACAGTCTCTCTCGGTCCGGGGAAGGAGCGTAGGGGCGAGCATGTTTGGTGGTCACAGCGCGGTGACGGGATACACACGTGGCTAGAGAGCTCTATCGATCTACGCAATTTGGTCACGGCGACACTGGCATACAAACTCTGGTTCGACATCGAGTCCGGTTGGGATTATGCCTACCTCCGTGTCTCCATAGATGATGGCGCTACGTGGGATCTGCTCCGTGCCCCAACATCCTCGGCTTATGATCCGCTAGGCTATGCTCTCGGCCCCGCATACACGGGATCATCGGGCTGCGCACCCACGGAGGATGGTGACTGCCAGCCTCGCTGGCTCTCCGAGCGGCTGGCGCTGGATCCGTATTGCGGGCAGAAGGTCCATCTTCGGTGGGACTATGTCACGGACGAGGCGGTCACGGGCGCAGGGATGTTCGTAGGGGAAACAACCTTGATCGGTATGACGCCCGACCATGTGCTTCTGACAGAGACAATCAACCCCGCGAGCGATTCGGTGCCCGCCGCTAATGCGCGGATGGCATGGGAGACGAACGGCTTTGTGCGCACGACGCCAGACGTGCCCCAGAATTGGCGCCTCATCGTGGTAGAGATGGGGCAGGACCCTAGAGTACATCAGATACCCGTAGGTCCCGACGGTAAAGCGACGTGGTCACTCATGGCTGACGCCACACCAAATGAAGAGGCGGAGCGACGGGTGGTCATCATCGTCGCGGCAACTAATCGGCTGAGCGACAACCGATCGACCTACCGCCTATCCGTGGAACAGCTCCCGTAGGCGCGCTACCAACGCGCGCTCCTGTTCGGGCAGAACAGTGCGTAGGTCAAGGACGACTCGACCGTCTAGGACGCGCGCGACCACGGGCGGCGAGCCCATACGGAGCCGCTTGGCCAACGGCATCGGATCGCCGGGTAGCGCGAGCAACGTTGTGGGCAAGGTCTCTTCAGGCAACGCTCCACCACCCACCTTGGACCGCCCCTCGATCAACTCGCAGCCCGGCTGCGCGATTTGCTCGACCAAGCCTTGGGCGCGACGTGCAAGCTCCTCTGGCGGCGTAGCGATCATGCGCCACGCGGGGATCTTGGCCTCCGCCTCCCCCCGCAGGTAATGAAGAAGGTTGGCCTGCACGCCAGCGATAGTCGTTTTGTCCACCCGGAGCGCACGCGTTAGCGGGAAGCGGCAAAGCTGGTCCACAAGATCCTTACGCCCAACAATGATCCCCGCCTGGGGTCCTCCCAAGAGCTTGTCCCCCGAGAAACAGATGAGATCGGCGCCGGCTGCCACGCTCTCTTGCACCATGGGCTCGTGTGGCAGCCCATAGGCTCGTGTATCCAGCAGCGACCCGCTACCCAGATCATCGATGAGCAGGAGACCATGCTCGTGTGCCAGGTCACACAAGCTCCCTAGTGCGGGCTGGTGCGCAAAGCCCTGCACCCGAAAATTACTGCTATGAACACGCAACAGAGCTGCCGTCTCGCTGGTCAGAGCCGACTCATAGTCGCGCAGGTAGGTACGGTTGGTCGTGCCTACCTCCACCAGAGTCGCCCCGCTCTGCACCATCACGTCGGGGATACGAAAACCACCCCCGATCTCCACGAGCTGCCCGCGCGAGATGACGACCTC
>CAZTMY010000104.1:0-4190 GCA_964614895.1 uncultured Anaerolineales bacterium | reverse complement strand
TGGCCGGCAAACCGACGGACATCAATCTTCTGCGAGATGACGACCTCGCGCCCGCGACATAGCGTCATGAGCACCAGCAGCACTGCGCCAGCGTTGTTGTTCACCAGCAGAGCGGCCTCAGCGCCCGTGAGTTGGCAGAGCAGCGCTTCGGCGTGCACATAGCGTGAGCCGCGCTTGCCCACCCCTAGATCGAACTCGAGATTGCTGTATCCCTCGCCGGCAGCGACCATTGCGGAAAGGGCGTCTCGGCTGAGAGGAGCCCGCCCTAGGTTCGTATGGAGCACAACGCCCGTGGCGTTGATGACGGGCAATAGCGTAGGCGTCATCAGCCGCGACAGTCGCTCATCGATCCTAGCCACTAGCGCGAGCAGTTCCGGGCATGCGGCTCCGCCGCGTATCCTCTCGCGCACCTCGTCCAACTCTTGTCGCGCGGCATCCAGAACGAGCTGGCGACCATGCGTGTTTACCAGAGCTGCTATACCTGGCTCTTGGAGAAGAGCATCGACGCTCGGGAGCTTTCGCAACTCTGATACCGGCTCGGAATGAATCGAATCAACCATCACCGCGCTACCTCATCATCGGTGACGCGCAATTCCCTATCCTCCCCAGGGCGCCAGCCGTATCGCAGCAGATCAATCCGCTGACCTGCGCCCCCATCAGAACGCCGATCGGGCAAGACACCCTCATCGGCCAGCATCGCCCACTGCAAAGCGAATCGTTGGCCCGCGGGATCACCTCCCGGCTGGCCGTTAGCCGCCACGACGCGATGCCAGGGAAGCCCCTCGGGGCAGTGCCACATTGCCCACCCTACGGCTCGAGCAGCGCTAGGCGCCCCAAGTCGCCTAGCGATCGTGCCATACGTCGTAACACGTCCCTCTGGGATCTGGGCAACAATGGCATAGACGCGTTTCGCGAACGATTCGTTCTGTCTAGGCACTGCCAAGATGGAGATTGGGCTCCGCGTCGAGATAGGCATGATCACGGCGGCCACTGAGGTAACGGAAATAGCCCGCGGCCGCAACCATCGCGGCGTTGTCGGTGCAGTACTCTATCGGAGGGAAGCGCACCGGCACGCTGACCTGGTGCCCGAGTTCGCTTCGCAGCAAGGTGTTCGCAGCGACACCGCCCGCCACCAGCACCTGAACTGCGTGGTGATCCTCAACAGCCGCAACTGTCTTGGTCACCAACGCATCGACCACAGCCGCCTGGAAACTGGCAGCCAGATCGACAATGGGCAACTCAGACTGGGCATCGACGGTCGCTTCTGCCAGCTTGACACCACGCTCGGCGACCTCCTCGCCCGCCTGCCGCCGCAAGGCCTGGACTTGGCGCAGCACAGCGGTTTTGAGACCGCTGAAAGAAAAGTCGTAAGGCCCCACCTGAAGCGCCCGTGGAAACGCAAATGCGTTGGGATCTCCCTCTTGCGCGAGGCGCTGGATCGCGGGACCCCCAGGATAGCCAAGCCCTAGCAGACGTGCGACCTTGTCGAACGCCTCGCCAGCCGCGTCGTCGATAGTGCTTCCCAGCCGCCGGTAGCGATGGTGCTCCTCCACCAACACGAGATCCGTGTGACCGCCGGAGACGATCAAGCACAGCAACGGGAAAGGCGGCGGAGGCCAGCTCGCGGCCGTTTCATCAGGTGGCACCAACCAATTCGCATATATGTGCGCCTCGAGATGGTTGATGCCAACGAGCGGGATCGCGCGTGCGTAGGCAATGGCTTTGGCAGCGTTCAGGCCTACCAGGAGGGACCCCGCCAGCCCTGGACCATACACCACCGCGATAGCGGCAATGTCGTCCCAATCAGCCTCGGCCTGGCTCAGTGCCTCCCGCAGCACGGGCGTAATCGCACGAATATGCTCCCGCGAGGCCATTTCAGGGAAGACCCCACCGTAACGCTCGTGGAGTTCGGTCTGCGATGCCACCACGTTCGACACCACGTGCCGGCCGTTCTCGACGACGGCGGCTGCGGTCTCATCACAAGAGCTCTCGATGCCTAGGATCAAGGTCATGGTATCATCAGTTACTGCAAGGCAGTGCCGCCGGGATAGGGCGTGATAGCGGTCATAAGCAGCGTGCGTCCGCTGACGATGAACAGCCGCCCAGTCTCCTCATCGACGTACAAGCCTTGCAGATCACGGAGCACCTCCTGCCCGAGGCTAGCACGGAACTGCCGCAAATAGTTGCCTTGTTTGTCAAACTGCAGAATACGTTCGTTGCCAGTATCGGCGACGTACACAAACCCCGGACCGTCCGGCTCTTGCGGACCACTCACAAAGATCGCCCTTGGGCTCTCCATGGCGTCGGGGAGCCCTTGCATCCCAAAAGGTTGCGTCTCTCCTGCTAGGTACTTTTGGATGGTCCCATCGGCATGGAGCACGTACAGGTTACCGTCGATGGCCATGTCTACCGCGCCCGTCAGATCAACGCCCTGGTAGGCGCCCAGATAGTCTACCGGTGGCGTCGTGTAGGCATCGTCCACGGGCGTATACTTGAGGATACGCCCCATCAGCGGATCCAGCACGTATAGGTTGCCATAGTAAGCACCCATCGCCACTGGACCAAGCCACGCATCGCTGTTGGCCACTGGCTGCAGTGACATCCCGACCTGAGGCAAAAACTCGATCAGGGACCCGCTCCGCTCCAGCGCTGCGAATGTGCTCTGGCGACGGACCCCTGCCGCCTCGATCCAGGCGATGTCCACGATATCGCTGACCACAATCCCTGCCAGCTCATCGCCTGGCTTCAAGATGACGGGATCCGGCGCCGCATCCTGGAGCGCATCGCCCACGTCGTTCAACACGAACCGGCATAGCATGTCACTGCCTCGATCTAGGACATACGCCTCCTTGTCTCGCAGCACGATTCGTGCAGATTCTAGGGGCGCATCCGGCGCGTGGGGAATCTCGGCAATCTGCCAAACGTGGTATAGCCGTTCCACCCGGTCCAACTCATCCAACCTACGTGTCGCGCGGCTGGAGAGATCCGCCAAGCCCGTGTGCTCAGGATCGAATGCCAGGCCTTCGGCGACAGCATCAAGACACTCGAGCAAAAATCTCCGAGCTGTGGCGTTATCTTCCGTGGTCTGTGAGCTGTCCCACGCGTTGGCAGCTCGGGTGTATATATCGCGGATATGCTGGCTCTGCAGTCGGCTGGCCTGTACACGAAACGCCACGATCAACGCCAGCATCGCCAGTGGGATAGCCACCGCGAGGCCAAACAGCACGCGACTCGCCACGCGCGCCATGGGACGGGCCGGAGGCTCCATAGGCTGTGGTGGCTGCGGTAGCTCGCGAGGTAGGGCATCCAGCAACGCATCGGAAGCCCTATTCCACGCCTTGTTGGCGCCCTCGCTGACCCGTCTCCCCAGCCCTCCCAAATCCACCGACGGCGCAGCCTTCCGGCCCGGCACGCTCTTGGGCGCTGGAGGGGACGGGAGCTCGGGTTCAGGGAGGAACGGCTCCTCGTCAACCGACGCTGCTGGCACCGCGCTAGCCACAGGCACAGCTTGCGAGGGCTCAGGCGTCGATGTCTGCTCTTCTGCCGTGACGGGAGGCTCCTGGATGGGCGCTGTGGGCATCTCTGGGACGCGATACAGAGCCCCACCAACCAGCTCCGTGCTGATGATGCTCCCTACGGCGGACTCCCAGCCAATGCTTCCGGAGGTACGCACAGCCGCGGCCAAGCCACGTGCATCGGCGCTACGAATGAGCGACGTAGACCCAAGGATGAGCGTGTCGCCCGGTTGCAGGGGGATATGAAATAGCTGGGGCTCAATGCGGCGGCTTGCACCACACATTGCCAGGGAGCCTTCTGGGTCGGCAGTGGGGGCAGCATCCTTCAACCAAGGCGAATCGCTTGGGCTATACGCGATCTTGCCATTGTGGATGTACAGCATAAGAGCCGGGCCGTATTGCGCCGCGTAGGCTTCCCTTTCACGGACCGCCGCGCAATTGAGTCCAACGGAGAGGGTATGCTCGGCATCGGCCCGCACGTTGTGTTCAAACAGCGCCTCGTTCCCCGCCACGACGGCTGCGTGGACCGCCCGGGGCATGCTGGCCCGAGCCGTGCTATAGTACGCATCTGCCATGGCCCGGAAGATATCGTCGCACACCTCGCAGGGCAGCGTCGCACTAGGCGCATCTATGGCCAGCAACAAGTAACCCAGATCACGCCAAGACCGATGGGCG
>CAZTMY010000103.1:0-7901 GCA_964614895.1 uncultured Anaerolineales bacterium | reverse complement strand
CGCGCTAGCGGATGGGCGCCTCATGTTTGTGCCACGTGGGGATGGAGACATCTGGTTGCCGGATCAAGAACTAGACACTGACGCTGCGATGGACGCCGACGCCAGACAGGTGGAGGCTTTCCTTCGAGCCGAGGGGGCTGCTCACGCCCACGAGCTCTGTGATGGAATCGGGCTTGGGGCCCCACGCGTCGTGGCGGCCATCAAGGCTCTGGTGGCGAGGGGGCGGGTGACTTGCGAGTCGGTCGCGGCGCTCTGGTGGCTCCTGGACGCGCCCGGCTCTGGCGAGGGATCTGGGATGTCGAGCAGCCTGGCGCGGGATCTAGCGGCGTGGCGCGCTCAGCGAGAGCCGATGACGCTGCGTAGGCGGCCGACTCGCTGGCATCGACGGGTGGCATCGGCGCGGGCAGCTACGGCGGCGTTGCCCGAGGGCCGTTGGCGTCTGGTGCGAGGGTTTGGCGTGATGGGACGTGAGCGCAGTGAGGAGGAAAGGACGGAGGCCCGTGTCGAGGCGTGGCTCCAGCGATACGGGGTGGTTTGCCGTGAGATGCTAGAGCGCGAGGGACTGCCGGGTGCGTGGCAGCGGGCGGCGGCCTACCTACATCGTCTCGAGTTGCGCGGTCAGGTGCGGCGAGGATACTTTGTGCGAGGCTTCTCTGGGTTGCAGTTCGCGCTGCCCGAGGCGCTCGACGCGTTGAGGGGTGCGGCAGGGAGGGCAACCGACGAGCACTTGGTCGTACTGAACGCCTGCGACCCGGCCTACACCCTCGACCTGGTGGTGGGTACTACAAAGGCCTATGACTCGTGGCTCCCCAGCCGGCTAGCGCGGATTCCAGCCAACTATGCTGTCTTTTGCGGCGGCGAGCCAGTTCTGGCCTACGAGCATGGCGGAGACCGCTGGTACGCACCCGCCGGTCGCGAGGGCCGGGTGGCCGAGGCGGTTGTGACGCTCAGGCGGCATCTGGTTGCAGAGGGTGGGCTGTGCAGCCAGCCGCCTCTCGTTCGCATAGCCTTGTGGAATGGCATCGCCCCTGTCGGCTCAACCTACGAGCAGTTGCTGGCGACGCTGGGGTTCCAGCGAGAGGCGCTGGAGATGATCTGGCTGGGCTAGTGCCCTCAAGCGAGATGGCCACGCTCTTGGTAGGCGGCAAAGAGTTGGCCCCAGGGCGTTTCTTGGCGCCACTGCTCATATACGTGGCGCTCTTTGAGCGGCCACCGCAGATAGTCATGGTAGGCTTCGGACACGAACGAAGCCACGTGCACAAAGGGCGTGTGGAATAAGAGCTTTTGCAGGATCTTGGTTGGGCCATACCAGGAGAGCCAACCCAGCATCCGGTGGAAGTTCATGCCGATGTGAAAGCCCCAGTCCTCACCCGAGACATCATCGCCCACCAGTTCGATCTCTTCCGGACGACCCACGCCTAGCCCCTCCTCGTGGGCCATGCGGATGTACCCGATCTCCATGGGATCGAACCCCATCATTTTGGCAGCGATAGCATCGATCGCTACCTGGTCGCCGCTGGCCAGGATTACGTTCTTGATCTCTGGCTTCATGAGACGAGGTCCGGTGCCGTTGCCCGCCGTCGTGCCATCCATGACCGCAAAGATGCCAGGATGGATCTCTTTCTGGATCTTGAGTAGATCGACTAGCGTCTCATGGATCCAGGTGTGGGTGTAGTGGCGGTGCGTGGACAGCAATCCGCCAAACGCGTTCTTCATGGCCCCCGTCGTTGTGGTATAGATGTGGCACTTGACGGTAGGTAGGTGCACGATGCTCTTGCCAAGAAAAAAGTTGGGCAGGTAGATGCCCTTTGGATAGACACGTGGTAAGGCGCTTAGTTCGGCCTTGGGCTCGTAGGGCACCCATCGCATATCGGTATTCTGAAAGTTGTAGAGGACGGGGATGTTGTGCCGTCGAAAGATCGGCACATAGTTGTTCAGATCCTCACCTTTGAAGGTGTCAATCACCACCGTCTTGTTCTGGACGCAGACCTGCTTGTCATAACCACGTCGCTTGAGTGCGAGGATCGTGCCCTCAAGCTGCCACGGTGTGGTGTTGGCTCCAGGGAAGGGGTAGTGCCACGAGATGTTGTCCTTCAGGATGACCGTCGTATCCTCCGGTAGGTATGTCTCAACGCCCGCCAGATCCATCAGCCGGTCATAGTCTTCTAGTACGGTCTCGGGTTGAGTTCGAAGCACGGCGACGGTTGCGCGCATGATCATCTCCTTACTCGCGGAGCACTTCTGAACTAAGAGAGCTGTGACCGGTACCCATGTATGCTTGTGCCATTCCTAGCTGATTCTAGGGCGGCTCGGCGCTTTGGTCAAAGCGTGAGCGGCGGCACATAGTTGTGCATTGCGAGAGGACGAGCTACATGGTAGAATCGCTGCCACGCCGGATTCGGAACGTGAGAAACAGAAGGAGAGTGGCGTTATGAGAGAGCAGATCACCGCGGCCAAGGGCGCCAAGCCAGCAGGACCCTATTCGCATGCCATCAAGTGCAGCGGCACGCTGGTGTTCGTCTCGGGGCAGGGGCCGTTCCATCCAGAAACCGGCGAGATGCCCGACACGTTTGAGGGAGCCGCTCGCCAAACGCTAGAGAACGTCAAGACTATTGTCGAGGCGGCGGGAGCCACTATGGCTGATGTGGTCAAGGTGCACGCGTACCTGCGCGATATGGACGACTTTGCCACGTTCAATAAGGTCTATGATAGTGTCTTCACAGATCCATACCCAGCACGCACGACGGTGCAATCCGATCTGAAATTCCCTATCGAGGTAGATGCTATCGTCGTGTTGCCTGAGGACTAGGCAAAGCTAGGAGAGAGTGTCAGGCCGGATCTCCATCTGTACGGCGAGGTTACCTGGCTTGTGGCCGCTGAGCACGAACCGCTCTGCTGCGCGCTGGTCTCCCTGCGCATAGGCATCTATCAAGCGGGGCACATCTTGTTCAATGATACGACGACGGATCTCGATATCGACAAGTCGCGAGGCCAGGCTGCGGAGCGCGTTGACCGTTTCTTCCAGCCACTGGTCCGTGAGGCCGGCGCCAGGCAAGAGCGATACTTGGAGACCATCAAAGCCCAAGTCTTGGAGCACGACGGCTGTCCGCTTGAGATCCACAGCTAGCGAGACGGGTCGCGCCATGATGCGCCCCAGGTCTCGCGTGATCTGGTTGCGCTCACGCCAGGCGGCGTTGTAGGGCATGCTAGTGGGCTCGACGAGGTCGGCGATGCGGAACCTGCCGCCGGGTACCAACACTCGCCATAACTCGCCAAGCACTGATTGGAGATGCGCGTCGGGGACGTCTCGCAGCGTACCGATGTATACAGCCAAGTCGACTGTCTCCGAGCGTAGCGGCAGATGCTGCATCTGGGTTTGGCAGGTGGCTGTCATGGTCGCGGCGCTGAGGGCGGCAAGACTCTGTCGCTCCCAAGAGGTAACCAGGAGGGTGCCTCCTGCACGAGCGATCTCTTGAGCCAGGGAGGCGAGTAGCCGACCTGACCCAGTGCCGATGGCAAGGGTCACGCCCGAGAGATCGAGGCCTTGCCAGAGAGGCCCGGTCTGGTTCTGCGCATCGTTTGCTTTGTCCATAGTGGGTCCGAGTCTAGAGTCACTTGGGATTAGTGTCAAACATGGAGCAACTCGTGCAGCTTGCCAATGCGTATGGCTGAAGGAGTAGGGATGGCCATCGAACTGTCGTCGCATCATGTCGCGTTGCGCGTCACCGACTATGCTCGAGCTCGCGCATTCTACACGCAAGTCCTGGGGTTGCCCGTCCTGGGCAGCATCCCTGGGGCGGAGATCGAGTTCCTGGGCATGGGGGGAACGACCATCGAGCTGATGGGCGGGGCAGAGCCAGAGGAACTGACCAAGCCCAAGGCGGGGCTTCTCCATCTAGCGTTCGAGGTGGATGATGTGGACGCGGCCTATGAAGAGCTTTGTCAGCGTGGTGTAACGTTCACCGTCAAGCCCAAGACGGTAGGCGATATCCGGCTGGCATTCTTTGTCGATCCGGATGGCAACGAGTTGGAGCTGTTCTCCAGTCCCACGTTGACGTGGTAGCTGACTTGAGGTGAGGTACTCGGGGCGCCAGCATCTGCTGGTGCCCCATTTGCAGCAACGGCTAGCTTACCGGCCAGATGGATGCCAGAGCACGGGCCGTCTCCGCGACGGCGTCTTCCGGGCTGAGCTGACGTACCCGCTCGGAGAACGGCTCCACCATGACTGGTCCGGTGTAGCCTATGTGGACCAGCGCTCCCATAAAGGTGTCGAGCGGGATGACGCCCGTCTCACCCGGCAGAGCGCGGACTTGATCGATCTGTTCCTCCAGCGGGATGCCCGCTGGCGCGTCATTGACGTGGACTACGATGACAAGTTGGTCCGTCAGGAGGTCTAGCTGGCTGGCAGTGCCACCGGACGTGTACCAGTGCCACGCGTCCAGCAACACGCCCAGGTTATCGCGTCCGACAGCCTTGATTAGCTCGAGCAACCCCGGTAGATCGTGGATGAATGGGTTGGGCTTGCCCTTTCGAAAGGTTAAGGGGCCTATGAACTCTAACCCAAACCGAAGGCCGTACGGCGCGAGCGCGTCGCAGAGGATGCCGAGGCGGTCGCGCATCTGGGCGAACTGCTCGGGGTAGGTCAGGGTCTCGTGAAAGGGCGGGAACCAAGTGGCCACGCGTGTGCAGCCCAGGTCAGCCATGGCGCGGGCGACGGGTGGAAGAGCTGCGAGGTCCTTTTCAAAGGTGGCTTGGTCCTCGCGAAAGCGTACCGGCAGGCCTGTTAGCGCGGGACGAACCTGATGGGCGTCCAGGAGTTCCCGTACGCCGTCCAGTCCTATCTTCTCGATCGTGCCATAGTCTACCGTGATGCCCTCGAAACCGTGTCTCGCCGCAAGAGCGACGGCCTCGGGAAAGGGCACACTTACCCCGATGGCTCCGGGTGCTAGAGTCTTGTACAAGGGTCACCTCCTCACGCTCATGTCACGTTCGGGCGCCCGCGGTGAACGGGTGCTCCCCATTCAATGTACATCGTTGTTTGGGACCCGGGCCTAGGGCCAGAGCTTACCCGTGGACCATAGGATGCCTTCTAGCAAGGTGTGACGAAAGCCGGGCTCGCGCCAAGCGCGCTCGTCGTGCCCCGACTGATAGCAGAAGACGCGGGCGTTGCCTATCATGCGTGTCCATCCGATCGCGTGCATGCTCTTGGGGTGTTTGGTTGTGAGCAGCACGGTCGACTCGTCGTCGGGCTCGGCTGTGTGGTAGGTCTCGTCGATCATGTACCACGGCGATAGCCCTTGCGTGATGGGATGATCGGGCACGGCGATCTCGGTCTCCAGCGACTGATCTAGGTCAAAGGTGAACTCGCCCCGCTTGGGCAGCCCAGTCAAGTCGGTCCAGAGATCCCAATCCGGATAGCTAAGCAGCGCATGATGGAGCACGACGACGCCTTTGTCAGCTTGGCCCAAGCCTTCCAGTGCTTCTCGCGTCGCGTCGTCGGGAGCGTCGCGATACATGTGGTAGAAGACCACCGCATCGTAGCGGCTGCGGATCCGGGGGGCGTCGGCTACCCAGTCTTCCATATGCTGGATATAGGCCTCGATGCGGGTCATGCCGAGGAACAAGTCGCGAAAAGCCGGTACATCAAAGGGATGGCCTCCGGTGATGATGGCGATCTTGGGTTTGGGGCTGGTGTCAAAGCTGCTCATGGCGTAGCTCCTCTCGTGGTAACAGTTAGGGATCTAGTCGCCCTGGCGTTCCTCGTGCTGCGGCACGAGTTCGCTCCAGGGCACGCTGCTGCTCTTGCGAGCCCAGTATGCACTGCTCCGAAACAGGCTGTCAAAGGTGCCAGCGTCCGACCAAAAGCCTCTGAGCTCGGACCAACGTAGGCTGCTGGTCTCGATATACCGGTTGTTCACGTCGGTGATCTCCAGCTCGCCCCTTTGGGATGGCTCGATGCTGCGGATGATATCGAATACCTGCGCATCGTAGAGGTAGAGACCAGTTACGGCAAACGGACTCTTGGGGTGGGCGGGTTTCTCTTCGATAGCAATGATCTTGGAGGGATCCTGCGGATCGAATACGGGCACTCCGAACCGCTCGGGATCGGGTACGCGTCGCAGAAACACCGTAGCGCCGTCGTCAAACGAGTGGACGGCTTCGCTAATATCGGCATCGGTGGTGTTGTCGCCCAGGATCACCGCGAGGTTGCCGCCATCGGCAAAGTCCTCGCATAGCGAGAGCGCGTGAGCAATCCCGCCTTCGTTTTCTTGATAGGCATATTCTAGATGGCGCACGCCCAGGCTCTTGCCATTCCTGAGCACGCGCAAAAAGTCCCCGGCAAAAGGGCCTCCCGTCACCACCATGATGTCCGTGATCCCTGCTTGCACTAGCGTCCCGATGGGGTAGTACACCATCGGCCGATCATACACGGGCAGCAGGTGCTTGTTGGTGGCATAAGTGAGTGGGTACAGCCGGCTTCCCAATCCCCCTGCCAGGACGACACCTTTCATGCCAGGCCTCCTTCTTTCGGATTGCCGGTAGCCGTGCGTGGTTAGCGTAAGGCCTCATCCAGCATTGTCAGGTAGTTCTCGATGGGCACA
Organism: uncultured Anaerolineales bacterium; assembly: GCA_964614895.1. Classification (GTDB taxonomy): domain Bacteria; phylum Chloroflexota; class Anaerolineae; order UBA1429; family UBA1429; genus DAIRUQ01. The sequence goes on along the minus strand of CAZTMY010000103.1, from coordinate 1,299 downwards.
TAGCTAGGGATCGAGTTGCCGGAGCCGATGGCGAAACGGCCACGCGGGTGGCATACATCAATGACCCGCCGCACCTCCTGGCGAACGGCATCGGCAGGGTAGCGGCCTAGAATGTCGATGTCAATCCCGCCCAGCACCCCGATGCGGTCGCCATAGCGCTCCTGGAACTCGGTCACGGGGATGATCGCATTCTCGTAGGAGTGCTTGGCATCGATGCCGATATCATCGATGAGATCATCCATGATACTTAGGATATTGCCGCAGGAATGTAAAAAGTAGGGCAGCTCGTGCTCATGCGCCAGAGCGGCAAAGCGCTTGTGCCAGGGCAACGTGTAGCGCCGGAGCGCGTCGGGCGGCAGCAGCGTGCTGGTGCGGAAGCCCATGTCATCGCCCGGAAAGATGGCGACAACGTTGTCTAGCTCGACCAACTGCTTGTACACGTCATACATGAGCTCGCCTATGCGTTGGGCTACGGCCTCGACCAGATCAGGCTGGTCGTAAAGCGCGAGACATAGGCCCTCATAGGAAAGGATGGCCGCAAGATGCTCGTAGGGGCCTCCAGCGTGGCAGCATACCAAGCCCATGCCCTCGGGAAGATGGTCGTTCAGGTAGGCATAGTTGGCCACTGTCGCCTCGGTGACCTCTGGCCAGGGGTAGCGTTCCATGTCCTCCCAGGACGCGATAGCGCCCTTGTGGAGATCACGCCACGTGCGTACGCCCTGGGTGGAGGTCTGATCGATGCCGACTATATCGGTCTCGAGAAAGGGTAAAGACTCTTCGTAGCGGATGATGTCGTAACCCAATCCCTTCCATGCGGCAATCTGGTTGTCCAGGTAGCGTTCCATGCTCTCACGGTTGCCAGGCTGTGGCGTGACCCAGGTACGCCCTAGCAGATCCTCCGTGATGGGCTCCAGCAAGGTGGCGTCGATGAGATACTCGATCATAGGGGGGCGCTCGGAGGTGGCGCGCCCCATGACAACATCCACAAACCGTTGTGCGTCAGGTTGGGCGTGATCTAGTGGCAGGTTGGGGAATAGATTCGACACGGATGGGCCTCCTGATGGGTTGTACGGCCGCTACTAGGGAGTAGCGGCGGTCCGCTGATGAAGACCGCGCCTATAATAGTCCGGACTGATATGGCTGTCGAGTGCTGGGCGGGCAAGTGGAAGGGGTTGGCTGCAGGGGCGCCCGGCGTATACTGGCCTCATCGGCCAAGTGGAATGCAGTAGGATGGTGGAAAACGCATGGTTGACCCAGTGAGTGATGTCACCTATTGGGACTGTAACGTCATGGTGGGGC
>CAZTMY010000102.1:0-7963 GCA_964614895.1 uncultured Anaerolineales bacterium | reverse complement strand
ATCTGGGCAAGCTTGGCCTGAGGCGCGGTGTGATACAGGTTGGAGACATGGATCAAACGTGCTGCCTGTGATGTGATGGCACCCACGAGCTCAGGATCGCCGTACCCCAGGGCGTTCACGGCAATGCCGCTGACCAGGTCGAGGTAGCGATGGCCGCTGTCGTCAAACAGATAGACGCCTTCGCCGTGGGTTATCACAAAGGGGGCACGAGCATACGTCTGCACCACATAGGCTTGCTCGAGCTCTTGTGTGGTAGCATCCTGAGAGGTCATTCTATCTCTCCTTAGTGTGGGTCAATTGCTCGGATGAGGGTGCCGCCATCCGCGGCAAGTCCCTCCAGGTTTGTGATGCGAACGCGCCGCACGCCGGCGTCGAGGGCCTCTAGCGCCGAGCGCACCTTGGGCACCATACCGCCCGTGATGACCCCCTCGAGTACGAGGCCTTCCGCCAGCTCCTCATTGATCTCGGCCATGACCTGCCCATCGTGCATGACGCCGGGCGTGGCGGTCACAAATGCCACTTCCTCGGCACAAAGAGCGCGAGCTAGCGCCAGGGCTGCGTGATCGGCGTTGACGTTGAGGGCACGTCCATCTCTTCCGAGAGAGATGGGGGAGATGACGGGCAGAAACCCTCGCTCAAGGACCGTCCTCAGATAGGATACATCCACTTGGTCGATCCGACCTACACGTCCGAGGTCAACCTGGCCATATGCGAGGGGCGTAGCACGAAAGAGGCCGGCATCCACTCCGCTGAGGCCCACCGCAGGGATACCACCGGCGACTAGGCGGGCTACCAGGCGCTTGTTCACCGCGCCCGAGAGCACCATCTCTGCAACGGCAAGACCTTCCTCGTCCGTGATGCGCAATCCGTCCACGTAGCGAGGCTCTAGCCCCAGGCGCTGTTGGAGCGCCGCGATCTCGGGCCCGCCACCGTGTACCAGAGCCAGCGGCGCGCTGTCGTGTAGCCCGCGCAGGACCTCGACCAGCCGATCCAGCACGGGACCGTCGGCCAGTTCGTTTCCTCCCACTTTGATGACGCGTGGACCTTTGCTCATCCTATACTCTCTAGAGCAACCCGGCTGTCTCGTCGATGCCCAACATGACGTTGGCGTTCTGGATGGCCTGCCCTGATGCGCCCTTGACGAGATTATCCACCGCTGAGACCACTACCAGATAGCCCGGCATGCCAGCTTCTGCGGCGGCAAACGCCACGCGATTGCTGCGTACGACATGGGCCAGCGAGGGTGGCGAACCAGGCGGCATCACATCCACAAACGGCTCCTGATCGTACACTTGCTGCCAGAGCTGCGTGACGCGAGTGGCCGTCCAGTCGTCATGCAGGGTGAGGTAGATCGTCGAGAGAATGCCTCGTGCCACTGGCAGTAGGTGTGGCGTAAAGATCACATGCACCGGCGACCCGCCGTAGCCAGCGAGCTCCTGCTCCATCTCTGGGACGTGACGGTGGGCGTGCCCCACCGCGTATGCCGCAAAGTTATCATGCACAGACATGAAATGGGTCTTGGCGCTTGGCTGGGCCCCGGCGCCCGACGTTCCCGACTTGCTATCCACGATGATGTGTCCTTCACGCAATGCGCCCGCCCGCACGAGAGGCGCTAACGGGAACAGCACCGACGTGGGGTAGCAGCCCGGGTTAGCTACCAGTCTAGCAGAGCGTAGGGCGTCGCGCTGGAGTTCTGTCATGCCATAGACCGCCTCGGCCAGAAGGGCGGGGGCGGGATGGGGCGCGTACCAGCGCTCGTAGGTCGCCAAATCGCGCAGGCGAAAGTCAGCTGATAGGTCAACGACACGGCACCCTGCCGCTAACGCCTTGATGGCCCATTGAGCAGAGGCACCATGCGGCGTGCACAAAAACACCAACTCAGCTTCGGCCAATGGCGCTTCTGCCGGTGCCAGGAGCGGAACGTCCAGAGGATCGGGATAGACCTCGCTGAATCGCTTGCCGGCGTAGTGCTGGGACGTGGCAAAGGCAAGATCCATGTGGGGGTGCTTGGCTATGATGGCCAGCAGCTCCCGGCCGGCAAATCCGGTAGCTCCAAAGACGCCCACGCTCGTTCTCGGCATGGATCCCCCTAGCTCAACATGCAAAACGCCAGCTCTCCGTCTGGAGAGCTGGCGGGTCAACCTTCGCGAATGTCACCCCAAGCGCAACTAACCAGACACAAGGTCCGGGTATAGCCTGGAGCTCCTCCTGATGGTGCGAGATCCGTTCGCTAGCACGATATCCATCTCCTCAAGATAGCGCAAGTCTATCCCAAAGCGTCGAACCTGTCAAACTGGCACGGACACACGCACCCGAGCCCACAGTATTGAGGGAACCGTTGCCTTACAGATCGACTGGGGGCAGGAGTTCGGTGGTGACAACCCGCGCCGCATTGCCTAGCTCTCGGAATGGTTCCTTCGCCCTTTGGGCGGCGAGCTCGCCCGCTACCCCCCGGAGCCGCAAGGGATACAACGGCCGGGCCAAGCGTAGCCATCGTAGCGATGATGAGGAGCTATACCGCCCCTATCTGCTCAAGATCCAGGATGAACAGGAGATGCTTCTGTATGGCCATCGGTGGGGCTGTTTCTACAACGCCCTGCGGCAACTGGGCTATGATGGCCCCGCCATCATAGCGGCCATGCCCCTATCCTCTTGGACCATATCAGCGCTAATCTCGTGCTCACCGGCGATTCGAAGATTGGTAACGATCTCTTGGCCAGATACACATGGCTGCAACAGAAAGAATGCTAGGAAGAACGATATCGATGGATCCGATGGGAAGGATAGAAAAATCGAGAAGCCCACATAATACCGCGCCTACACAATAGGCGGCGACGCCTACAGTCCAACTGACCAGCAAGCGCGAGCCTTTGGTGGCTGTAAGGAAGTGGAAAACCCCGGCTAGGAAGGTCCCCATAACGAGCGCGAGCACCGCTGCGGGAGTGAGTACGGCAAAGAGCGTCTCTCGCATGGTCTAGGTCTCCTTTAGCGCGAGGGCACGTTGTATGATGCCCCCGCCTACCACACGCTCGCCTCGGTAGAGCACGACATGCTGGCCCGGCGTGATGTCGCGCAAGGGACGAGCAAGAACCAGCCGCGCCCGCCCACTGCGCAACGGCCAAATCGTGGCCCCTATAGCAGAAGCACGATACCTGATTTGGATGCGTAGCCAACTGCCGGCGGGCGGCGGACGCTTCATTTGGTAACACATAGCGGCGGCATCCAGCCTCCGGCGGCCGAGCTCGTTCGCATGGGCGACGACCACAGTGTTTGTGGCCGCGTCTAGCCGAACAACATAGTAAGGCCATTGTGCCGAGATGCCCAGTCCTCGCCGCTGCCCGACTGTATAGTAGGCGAGTCCACGATGGGTTCCAAGGAGCTCGCCACCGAGATCGCGGATCGGGCCCGGACGTGCTGCCGCAGGCGCCAAACGCCGCACCAGGTCGGCATAGTCTCCCTTGGGGGCGAAGCAGAGATCCTGACTTTCTGATTGCTCCACAGAGGGAAGGCCCGCATCATCTGCGATAGCTCGCACCTGAGCTTTCAGCAGGTTTCCCAGTGGGAGGATGGTGTGGGTGAGCGCATCGCGGGAGACTGCGTACAGGACATAGGACTGATCCTTCGTCAGATCGCGAGCTCGGAGCAGGTGTGGGCCATCAGGACAGTGGATGATGCGTGCATAGTGGCCGGTAGCGAACCAGCGGCATCCCAGCTCCTGCGCGGCACTGCGCAGCGCGCCGAACTTTATGGTCCGGTTGCAGCCAGGGCAGGGATTGGGGGTGTGCCCAGCCGCATAGGTGATCGCAAAAGCTTTGACAACGGTCCGATGGAATTGGGAACGTAGGTCAACTATGTGGTGCGCTATGCCCAGGTGCTTGCAGATGCGAGCCGTCTCGATGAGCTCGGCCTGGTTGTCACCGCCGGGAGCGCCCCAACGCCATAGGCGCATGGAAACGCCGATGACCTTCCAGCCCTGCCGTAGCAGCAGCAGGGCCGCGACGCTGCTGTCTAGCCCGCCGCTCATGGCTACCGCGATGCATTGGCCTTTGGCATAGGGCGGAGGAACCATGAGATGATGGGGTAGGCTAGGAGGCACCGTCATGGTCGCCGGGGTCAAGAGTAACGCTGGCTGGCTCGGTGCGCAGCTCTTGAATCTGATTCTCTAGGGCGTCAATGCGCTCGCTGAGCTTGCGGCAGGCCTCAGCTACCGGGTCCGGGAGGCGGTCATGCTGCAGGGCCGTGTCGGGAGATATCTCCACGTGAGGGCCACGTACCACTCGGGCGGGAACACCGACTGCCGTCGAATCGGCGGGAACCGATCGGATCACAACTGCGCCGGATCCGATGCGCGAGCGATCGCCGATAGTGATGGGGCCCAGCACAACGGCATTTGTCCCCAAGACGACGTGGTTTCCAATGGTGGGGTGACGCTTGCCATGGGTGAGCGAGATCCCACCGAGCACGACGCCCTTGTACATGAGCACATCATCGCCGACCTCCGCGGTCTCGCCGATAACGATCCCCATTCCATGGTCGATAAAGCAACGGCGGCCCAGCTTGGCGCCGGGATGGATCTCGATCCCCGTAGTAAAGCGGGACAAGTGGGAGAGCATCCGGGCCGGCCAGGTGAGTCCAAGCTGCCACAAGGCGTGCGCGATCCGATGTAGCCACACGGCGTGCAGGCCTGGGTAGCAGGTTAGAACCTCCCACCACGTCCGAGCAGCGGGGTCGCGAGCGAATACCATGTCGATATCTTCACGTAGCCAGCGAAACATGCGTGTGCACCTCTGGCAGGTGTCGGCGTGCGTGCTAGAATGCTCGCCAAGAAGGCGGGCCGATCAAGGCTTGAGCTCTGGCCAAATGGTCAGGTTCTTGCGGTAGGCTTCAGCAATGAGCCTGCGTTTCAGCTCATCGTAGGGTTTGATCTTCCACGTTGTGTTATCAAGTCGCTGCACGATCTCTGCTGAATCGAGCTCGACCGTGATGGTTGGCAGATTGCGTGCTCGGATCAACTCCCGAATCTCGGTGTCGAGCCCTCCCGCTTGCTTACAAGACAGGATCAGGCCTGAGAGCCCTTTATGCTTGGTGCGCAACATGCGCTCGTGAAGAAGAAGCGTGCTCAAGATCACATCGTTAGCATTCACACCGACGACTACCACGTCACCTGGTGCGAGGTAGCGCTCGTAGCCGAAATCCAGACTAATGACCTTCACGTTCTGGACCAGGGGCAAATCGCTCCGCGGATGAGACCAGTCTTGCTCAGTGATGATCTCCACCGTGTCAGAGCTGCTCTGAAGATACTCTGTCACCTGCCGGAAGGTTGGCAAGTGCAGCTCAGGCACCTCGGGGATGAACCCTAGCAGGCGTGGCGCTTTGCCCTCGCTGACCAAGTGGCCATATATGTCGGGGAACACTTGCTGGTAGTACGACGTGACATAGTGCGTGATCTTATGGATCTTGCTCGGCCGCACGTGGTTGATGATGAGCCCGTTGATCCGGGTGCCAAGATGATCGAGAGCCATGATGTAGGGGAAAGCCCTGTCGATGGTGCTGCCGATGCCGCCCTCGGTAACCAGGACGACCGAGACGCTGGTGCCCATCTCCACCAAAGTACGGATGACATCCGAGTTTGAGACGCCGCCAACGGACCCGACGCCAGGTTGCCCCGTTCCCTCAACCAGGATGATCCGCTTGCCGCGTGCCACGCGGCGGTAGGCCTCGCGGATGCGCTCCAGGATCTCATCGCGGATTGGGGATATGGTCTCGTCAGCGGCAGAATCGATGATCCGCTCGCTGAGACCGCGCTCCCATACCACGGGGCTGATGTCCCCGTAGCTGCCGCAGTCGATGCCCATGAGCTGGGAGACGAGGACGGCATCCTTGTCGGCGAAAACCTCGGTAGTCTCACCTTCGCCATCGCGGACCCGGATGGCCTGCTGGCCCACAGGCTTGATGTACCCGATGTCGGCGAGACGATAGCCACAGTCGGGCCCGAGCAAGTTCGAGATGAGCCCGATACAGGTCACCGTCTTGCCAATGTCACGATCAGTGCCCGCGACGAAAACGCTTGGCGGTAGATTGGTCATGCCCTTGCGCTCTCCTAAGGCATCAGGTTCATATCAACGGTCTGCGCAGGTTCTCTTGCCGAGAATGGTAGCCAGGGGGAAGGATGGCGTCAATGCTCGGTGCAACGGTCGGCGAGTGTATCACGTGGATGGGGCCAAGCCCACGTCGACCACGGCTCAATTGTCGCGGGCGTTCAGTTTCCTTGCTGCGCGCTCTGTGAACGAGCGTCGCTGAACGGCAACGCGCTCGTGCATACCTCGGCCGATGATCCCAGCTTGATCGTAGGCCGTCACTTCAAAGGTGAGCCGTCGGCCTTCGACGGCAGTCAGAACGGCGCGAGCACGGACGCTCATCCCGATGGGCGTCGCTGACATGTGCTCGATGTCCACGTGGGTGCCCACGGTTACCCAGCCATCCGGAAGCATGTGATCAACAATGCCAAGGGCGGCGGACTCGAGCAGAGCCACCAATCGAGGCGTTGAGAGTACCTCGCTGACGCCACTCCCCCAGCGTGTGGCCGTGTCTTCCGGTTCGATGAGCGTCTCTCGTTCGCCGGCCATACCGACGTGCAGACGCGCTGTCACATCCTGTGGCATGTGCTCGCGCCCCCATGCTAGACGCCGCTCAGAGCGGGCTCCCTCTTGGCACTCTCTCCCACGATAGCTCGAAGCTCGTCTCCGTTAATAGTCTCCTTTTCAAGGAGCGCCTCTGCAACTTCATTGAGCTTGTCGCGATGGTTCTGGATGATCTCCTTCGCTCGATTGTAGGCGCGATCCACGAGTGCCTTGATTTCGCGATCAATGGCAGCGGCCATCTCTTCCGAATAGTCGCGTTGCTCGCCGATCTCGCGGCCAAGGAATACCAACTCCCCTTGCTGGCCAAAAGTGCGCTGCCCCAACGAGTCGGACATGGCCCATTGCTTGATCATGGCGCGGGCAATCTCGGTAACCTTGCGCAAGTCGCTGCTGGCTCCACTAGAGATGTCGTCAAACACCAACGCTTCAGCGGCCCTTCCTCCCAGTGCCATGGCGATCTCGTCCTCGAGCTTGCTCTTGGTCTCCATTTCACGGTCATCTTCAGGCAAGCTCCAGGTTAGGCCTTTCGCCATACCACGGGCGATGATGGACACCTTGTGGATCGGGTCAGTGTGCTCGAGTAGGCAACCAACAAGGGCATGGCCCGCCTCATGGTAGGCTACCAGTTTCTTTTCCTCATCCGTCATGATGCGGCTCCGGCGCTCCGGGCCGGCGACTACCCGCTCGACGGCCTCTTGCAGCTCGGCACCGCCGATCGCCCGCTTGTTGCGACGTGCGGCGAGGATGGCAGCTTCGTTCACTAGGTTCTCGATGTCGGCTCCGGTAAAGCCGGGCGTCTGCTTGGCCAGCGTGCTCAGGTCCACATCGGGGGCCAGGGGCTTGCCGCGCACGTGCACCTCGAGAATGGCCTCGCGGCCGCGCCAGTCAGGCTTGTCCAGCACGACCCGTCGATCAAAACGTCCAGGGCGAAGCAGAGCGGGGTCTAGGATATCGGGGCGGTTGGTGGCCGCGATGATGATGACCTTGGTGTCGGTGTCAAAGCCATCCATCTCGACCAGGATCTGGTTTAGGGTTTGCTCGCGTTCGTCGTGGCTACCGCCCAAGCCAGCGCCGCGCTGGCGGCCTACGGCATCGATCTCGTCGACGAATACGATGCAAGGGCTGTTGCGCTTGGCCTGATCAAACAGATCACGCACCCGGCTGGCGCCAACGCCGACGAACATCTCTACGAACTCGGAGCCACTGATGCTGAAAAAGGGCACGCCGGCCTCACCGGCTACAGCCCTGGCCATCAGCGTCTTGCCGGTCCCGGGGGCGCCCATAAGCAACACGCCCTTGGGGATGCGAGCGCCCAGTGTTGT
>CAZTMY010000101.1:0-7985 GCA_964614895.1 uncultured Anaerolineales bacterium | reverse complement strand
AAAGACGCTCGTGCCGAGCTAGCGCGCGCGCAGGACGGGCTAGTGGATCCCACAGCGGAGTACCAACTGGCGTATGAGCGAGCGCGCGAGAAGTTGGCCCAGGCTGAAAAAGACCTCGCGGCGCTACGAGCGGGGCCGGACCAAGATGCGTTGGAACGGGCGACGAACGCATACGAGGCAGCACAGGCCAAGGTTGACGATATCGAGGCCAGCATTGCGGCGGCTACGCTCACTAGCCCTATCGACGGAGCGGTGCTTTCCCTATTCGCGGCGCCCGGCCAATGGGTCTCGGCATCCACGAGCGTTGCCTATGTTGCGGATGTCACTGAGCTCAATATCACAGCGCAAGTCAGCGAACAGGACGTGGTGTTGCTGGAACCTGGCCAGGAGGCACGGGTTAGCTTTACGACTGCTCCGCACACGATGTACACAGGCAAGCTGGTATCGGTGGCCTCGCGCGCGGAGACGCTTGACGGGATGGCGATGTTCAAAGTGGTCGCGCGCCTAGGTGCGGTGGACGCCGAGGTGCTCCCGGGGATGACGGCGAATCTGTGGGTGGACGTCGGTGAGCGGCAGGATGTCCTGGTGATCCCGGCTATGGCTGTCCAGCGTGACAATGCCGGGCGGACGAGCCTCATGATCCGAGACGGCGAGCTCGGATGGGTCGAGCGCGAGGTGCTGCTGGGCATGAGCGATGGGCTGATGATCGAAGTGATTGATGGTTTGGATGAAGGCGAAGAAGTACGCATACCCTTGCAGAGCCCTGGTGCCGAGTGGGGTCAGGGTTAGCGCGGGTTCAAGCTGGTAGAGAGAGCGAGGGTACGGCATGGCCAAGCGGACCAAGCGTAGGCGCCTCGTGACTTCTGGGCGGGCTGCGGGCTGCGGCTGTCTTTTGCTCGTGGTGCTACTGGTAGCGGCGGGTTGGTGGGCGTTCCCGCGCATCAAGGAGAATCTGCTGCCGCAGTTTAGGGGATCGGTGGCGCCACCAGGCGGCTCTGAACGAGTGACGGTGCAACGCGGTGATGTGACGGAAGCCGTCACGGTGTATGGGGCTGTCAATCCCGCACGGCAGGAGTCGCTCTCGTTCTCCGAGGCGGAAGGCAAGATCACGCTGGTAGCCGTCGAGGAAGGGACGCAAGTGGCGGCTGGCGATGTCCTGGTAGCCCTTGACCGGGAGGCACTCTCGCGAGAGGTGGCGCTTTTGCGGGCGGAGCGCGATGAGGCCAAGGAGGCGCTGGCGGCTCTATCCGAGAAGGAGGGCGTCGTCCGGCGGCTCGAGCAGCAACTGGCTGTGGACGAGGCGCAAGCTGATCTCGCACAGGCAGAGGCGGAGCTAGAGGCTTTTGACCGCGGGGAGGGAAAAGCCGCCAAAGCTCGCCGTGAGGCTGCAGAGGATCTTGACGTGGCGCGACAGCGGCTTGCGAGTCTGCGGGATGATGTCGAGTACGAGGAGCGCATCGCTCATCTGGAGTGGCTTTACAACATTGCCGAGGTGGAGCACGGGCCCTACGTTCTGATAGAGCACCCTACTGAGCAGGATCGAGATAAAGAGTGGCTGCTGCGAAACGAGATGCTTGCTCGGAAACAGGATCTGGACGTTGCTCGCTCAAGCCATGAGATAGAGGTTCGGGCCGCAGAACAGGCAGTCGTCGCGGCAGAGAGAGCTTTGCGTGAGCTAGATCGCGCCATCGCTCTCGGCGAGGACGACGTCCGCCGGCAGAAGCTGGCGGCGGACGTAGCAGTAGCTAGGGCCAAGGTGCTGGAGGCACAGAATGCTCTGAAGGGCGACACGGCGGCCGAGGACGCCGTCGAGTTGGCCAAGGCCGAGGCAGAGCTGATCAAGGTCGAGGGCGATCTTGCGGCAGCGGAACAGGCGCTGGCAGATTCCGAGCTGGTCGCTCCTTTCGCCGGAACGGTGCTCGAGGTCAAGGCACTGGAGGGCGCCACGGCCACCCGGGGCGATACCATGGTGACGCTTGCCGACACCTCATCACTGCACATTGTGGCGCAGGTGAGCGAGCTGGACATAGCCTCACTCGAAGAGGGCATGGCCGTGGACGTGATCCTCGAGGCCTTTGGCGAATCCGGGCGCATGCCCGCCCGACTGGGTGCTCTGCCCCGCTATGGACGTTACCAGGATGGCGTCACCTGGTTTGAGGTGCCTGTCTACCTGGACGACGCCCCACCCGGGCTGCGGCTGGGCATGAGCGCGAGGGTTAGCATCCCAGTGGGCGTGGCTACGAACGTGCTGTATCTACCTGCTCACGCCGTACAGACGGGCCCCGAGGGCGCCTTTGTGTTCGTCGCGGATGGCGAGGGTTTGCAGCCACGCACGATCCGCACGGGGGTGAGCGACGGCGTGATGGTGGAGATCACAGAGGGCCTAGAGGAGGGCGAGACGGTAGTCGTGCCCATGCGGGGCCCGGGGCTTTACAGGGGAGGGTAGCTAGCATCATGGCCCGAGCTATCAACCTGTGGTTTGCGTTGCTGGGATTGCGAGCCAACAAGCTGCGCTCTGCGCTCACGATTCTGGGCATCGTGATTGGGGTCACGGCAGTCATCATGATCGTGGCGTTGGGCAACGGCTTGCGGCGCTCGACGGAGCAGCAGATGGAGGCCTTCTCGCAGGGCACCATCGAGGTGCGAGCGTCGATGGCCTACATGAGAGCGGTGCCGCGCGAGGTGAGAAGCGCTGGTGAGGTCGTGATTGTGGAAGGGGAGGCGCCGAGCGTTGCCAGGCGCTCTCCGCAGCTTGGCATGAAGGATGTGGAGGCGCTCGAGCGGCTGGGGACCTATATCGATAGCATTGCGCCCCAGTACGAGACGTACGGCACCATGGTGCGAGCGGGAGAGCGCCTTGATCTCGGCCAGATCATTGGCGTGACACCAAGCTATCTCGAGGTGTACGAGCGCCGCATGCTCCACGGACGCTTTGTGAACGCCGTGGACGAGCTCACACTGGCGCCGGTGATGGTGATCGACGAGATAGCCTCCGAGCGCATCTTTGGCGCGGGAGTCAACCCGGTCGGCGAGCAGGTCATTGTCTCCCGTGGCGAGGTGCCACAGGTGTACACGATCGTTGGGGTGTTGGCCAGCGATGGGCGCTACTCACGTACCTCCTACGCTGCATTGGTGCCTCTGCGTACAGCGCAGCGTCGGCTCAACGACAGCGGCGACCAAGAGCCGGTCACGTTCATCGCCGTTGGATGCGCTTCGCGCGAGCCGGCCCAGCGTGACCTCGCGGTCGCGGAGATCAACACCATCCTGCGCGCCAGCCGCGGCCTGGAACCGGGGGTGCCCGAGGACTATATCGTGAACGATACCCTGGCCTTCCGCGAGGAGGCCATGCAGGTCATCCGCTTGATCACCATCGTCCTATCGTTGATTGCCGGCATTTCGCTGGCCGTGGGCAGCATCGGCCTGATGAATATCATGCTGGTGAGCGTCAGCGAACGCACTGCAGAGATCGGCGTCCGGCGAGCCATGGGAGCGCGCCGCGACGACATCCTGGGGCACTTTTTGTGGGAGGCCATCATGCTGAGCCTCGTCGGTGGTGTGATCGGGCTGATTCTGGGCAGCGCCGGGTCCTATCTCGTGGGGGCATTGGTTGAGGATCTGCAAGGCATGATCGTCGTGACGTGGGATACCATCGTGATCGCGGTGGGCGTATCCTCTGTGGTCGGCATCGCGGCTGGCATCTACCCGGCCTGGAGAGCGGCCTTGCTGCAACCGACGGAGGCGCTCAGGCATGTCTAGGCAAAGGGAGAGGGATCAAGGGCGTCGTGGCTCGGTAGAGTCAGAGGCATTGGATGATGCCATGGTCATGTTGCGTGACGTCGTCAAGACCTACGAGATGGGTGAGCTGGAAGTGGTGGCCGTGGATGGTGTGGATCTCACCGTTGAGCGAGGGGAGTTTGTCGCCATCGTGGGGCCGTCGGGCTCGGGCAAGACGACGCTGCTCAACCTGATCGGTTGCCTGGACAAGCCTACCAGTGGCACCTACCACTTGGCGGGGCGCGACGTGGCCAAGATGCCGGATCGGCAGCTCTCGCGGCTGCGCGGGCGAGAGATCGGTTTTGTGTTCCAGAACTATAGCTTGCTGCAGCGCGACACGGCGCTCCATAACGTCCAGATGCCGCGCTACTATGCTGAGGGGCGAGGGGACCGACAACGCGCCTTGGCGTTGCTGGACCGTGTGGGACTCTCGCATCGAGCGCGGCACCGGCCGGTGGAGCTGTCTGGCGGAGAGCAGCAACGCGTGGCCATTGCGCGGGCGCTGATGAACGAGCCAAAGCTGCTGTTGGCTGACGAGCCCACTGGCAACCTGGATAGCAAGTCTGGCGCAAGTCTCATGGACCTGTTGACCGAGCTGAACGAGGATGACGGGCTGACGGTCATTGTGGTCACCCATGATCCGGCGATAAGCGCCCGGGCTCGTCGCGTGGTCTCGATGATGGACGGCCGAGTGGTGGATGACACCGGCCTAGTGTCTCGTCCCGCGTAGGCGTCTTGACAGGGGCCCTAATAGCGATTACAAGAGGGCGTGATGGGCGCGTATGTAGATGAAAGGAAGGGCCCAATGGGCAGGCCTGTAGTTGGAGCGCAGTTGTACACGGTGCGCGAGTTCACCAAGACGCTGGATGGGATCAAGAGGAGCCTGGACCGCGTGGCTGAGATCGGTTACAAGGCCGTACAGCTTTCCGGCTTTGGGCCGGCAGATCCACAAGACGTGGCCAAGGCGGTCGAGTCGGCGGGGCTGATCGTCGCGGCCACGCACACGGGCTGGGATCGGTTCCTGAATGACCTGGATGCTGTGATCGAGGAGCATCAGCTTTGGGGCTGTGAGCACCCGGCCATTGGCGGGTTGCCGAGGGAGTACTATAGCCTTGAGGGACTGAAGCGCTTCAAGGAGGAGCTGATCCCGATCGCGGAACGCCTAGCCGAGGTGGGGATGGATTTTTCCTACCATAACCATAACCACGAGTTTGCTTCCTATGATGGCAAGCTCTGGTTGGAGCGTCTGTACGACGATATTGGTCCCGAGTATCTCAAGGCAGAGCTGGACGTGTACTGGGTGCAAGCTGGCGGCGGCGACCCCGCCTACTATGTCGCGCGCTATGCCGGGCGCGAGCCTCTGCTGCACCTCAAGGACATGGCCATTACGCCTGAGAGAGAGCTCCGTTTCGCAGAGATCGGTGAGGGGAATCTGAACTGGGACGCTATTCTGCCAGCCGCCAAGCGTGCTGGCGTGCGTTGGTATCTCGTTGAGCAGGACCTGTGCTACGATCGGGATCCTTTCGAATCCTTGGCGATCAGCTACCGGAACCTCAGGAAGTGGGGGCTGGAGTAGCTGGGCTCGCGCTGGCGCCGGTTGGACGGCACGGGAGGGGCTTGGCGACAAGCCCCTTTTTGCACGATGGGGAGGCTGGTACAGCATGATAAAGACACGGCAGCTAGGTACCGGTGGGCCGACGGTCTCGGAGCTCTGTCTCGGGACGGGGGGATTCGGGACGGCCGTTCCGCGAGATACCGCCTGGGCGATCATGGACCGCTTTGTGGAGGCGGGGGGCACGTTCTTTGATACGGCGCACGTCTATGCGGCGTGGTTGCCTGACGGGGCTGGGGCTAGTGAGCGCACCATCGGTGGTTGGGTGGCGGCCCGAGGTTGCCGTGAGGACGTTGTCATTGGGACCAAGGGGGGGCATCCCGACTTGCGCTCCATGGACGTCAGCCGTCTGGCGCCAGAGGATATCGCCAGCGACCTGCACGAGAGCCTTGACCGCTTGGGGATCGACTATGTCGATCTCTATTGGCTTCATCGAGATGACGCTACCATCCCGGTGGGTGAGATCATGGATGCGCTCAGCGAGCAACTGGACGCCGGCCTGGTGCGGGCCATTGGCTGCTCAAACTGGACGCCGGAGCGCCAGGTGGCGGCCGCGCGTTGGGCCCAGCTACATAAGGAGCCGGGCTTTTGCGCGAGCCAGATCGGATACAGTTTGGCGCGCGCCAATGCCGGGGTTGCTGGATATGCGGGGATGCTCTACATGGACGATGCAACGCACGCTTTCCATTGTCGGACCGGCATCCCTGTGGTGGCGTACTCGTCGCAGGCGGGAGGTTTCTTCTCTGGCAAGTACGCCGCCAGTGATGATCCCACTCGGGTGGCAAATCAGGGGATCGTGCGAACCTACTACAGTGCGAGCAACTTTGAGCGCTTGGGGCGAGCACAGGAGCTTGCCGCTGAGCACGGCCGGACGGCCAACGAGGTGAACCTGGCCTATCTCATGAGCCAGCCGTTTCATGTGGTGCCGATTGTGGGGCCGCGCAGCGAGGCGCAGATCGAGGCGAGCTGCGCTGCTGCAGGCTGGCGGTTGAGTGAAGACACATGTCGTTTCCTTGAGCGTGGCTGATACCATACTTTGGAGGTGTCGTGTGAAACACTATCGTGAGGAGCTCTGGTTCAACCTGCCTGAGCGGGTTGGATTCGTGAACATCACGGATCGGGTGGAAGATGCTGTGCGCAAGAGCGGGGTGCAGCATGGCCTGTGCCTGGTGAATGCGATGCACATCACTGCATCCGTGTACGTGAACGACGCCGAGTCCGGGCTCTTGCATGACTATGAGGAGTGGCTGGAGAGGCTAGCACCGCACGCGCCCATCAGCCAGTACATGCACAATCGCACTGGGGAAGAGAACGCCGATGCTCACCTGAAGCGCCAAATCATGGGGCGCGACGTGACGCTAGCTATCACCGATGGGCGTCTGGATCTAGGCCCTTGGGAACAGGTGTACTATGGCGAGTTCGACGGAAGGCGCCGCAAACGAGTGCTGATCAAGATCATCGGCGAATGATGGTTCGAGGGGCGGGGCTGCTGCTAGTCCCGCCCCCTCTCACGCCCGGCATCTACTCGTGTAGCACGATCTCTACCTGGGCCGTTGACGTTTCCATTGGTACTCGCACCGGCAAGGTCCGTCGCTGCCAATCCCAGGCGGGCTCACCAGTCTTCCACTGCGTAGCGCGCGGCGCCTCGACGCCGTTGACCAGGACCCGATCCGGCAGCAGGATGTTGCTCACCAGGAGCACGGTATCCTCTCCCGCCGGATAGGATAGCTGCACCCGTAGGATGCCTTCCTCAAGCGTCACCTCTTGCAGCTCCCCTACCGTGCTGACGTGGATGCGAGCTCCTTCGTGCTCGATGATTTCTGTGACGGGCTCAACGTAGGCCGCTCCAGTTACTCGCAACAGGGCCTGCATATGCCACGAGGGGATAAGCCACCAAGAGTAGGCCTCGTCCCCGATCACAACGTCCCAAGCATCGGGGTACATGCCCAGGAACGAGCCCTCTGTCGCCTGCATCTGCATCGTCGCGATAACGATGCCCTCAGCGACCTGGGGCCAGTTCACGTCGCTAGCGAGATCGGCCTGGTCCAGCACCTCGGTGAGATCCATGAGGGCAATGGCATAGGCCAAGCCGTTCCACTGCACGGGGCGTCCGGTCCAGGGCCAACTGAAGCGTGTCGCGCCAAAGACAGGGATGGTGCCATAGGCCATTAGATCGCGATCCGGTGCGCTCCACTGGTAGATGAAAGGCATTCCGGCGAGTGCCCAGCGCTGTGCCTCTTCGAGGTAGCTCGTGTCCCCCGTCAGCCGGTAGGCTTCTACGTAGGTCTCGACGCACCAGGCAGAGCCGAGCAGGTCGGGCACATGAAGTGGCAGCTCCCAGGTCTGGGCGCCCTCGGGACGATAGGGCTGTGCTTGCAGGTAGCCCACGGCCCGCATTCCCGCGACCTCAAGGCTACGGTCGCCATAGAGGCGCGCGCCGAGGAGCAGCGGGAAGGCGTGCATGGCCGTGTGGCCGGTGGACGTATCGCCGGCGCGGCCAAAGGGGCGCGTTTCGGTAGGATTAGGCGTAAAGACGAACCCGCCGTCTGACGTCTGCGCAACCAGGTTATGGTAAGCGAGGTCTTTTCCTAGGATCAGC
>CAZTMY010000100.1:0-8242 GCA_964614895.1 uncultured Anaerolineales bacterium | reverse complement strand
TCACTGCCGGGACACTGCTCCAGGCGGCCGATGCGGTGGGCTCGCCCGCCAGGATGCGCGATCTTGCAGCCGTTTACCAGGCCTACGAGGACATCTTGCGCGAGCAGGGCTGGCTCGACAATGAGGATGCCCTGCGGCACGCTCGCGATGTGCTACAGCTCGGCGCGGTGGATGTGGCGGCCCGTTGGCCGCTGGTCATCGTAGATGGCTTTGATGACCTGACGCCCATCCAGGTGGATATACTGCGCCACTTGGCCGCTCGCACTGAGCTGATCGTGCTGCTGACCGACCATCCCCAGGCTGCTCGCGAGTGGTATCGCCGCTACGCTCGCACGCGTCGGAACCTAGAACAAGCGCTGGGCGTAGAGGCGAGGCCTCTCCCGAGCGTCTCGATGGACGACGACGATGCCGGCAAGGATCAGCGCGACGATCTGGCCCGACTGGTGAAAGCGTTGACAGCGCCTCGAAAGGGCGCTCACGATCCTGCCGCTCGCGTGACCGACGGCGTAACGTTAATGGCGTGCGCTGACCGCCTCTCGGAGGTCCGAGCCGCGCTGCGTTGGCTCAAGGCGCGGATCGTCCGCGATCGCCTGCCTATCCAGCGGGCTGCGCTGATCGCGCGCAGTCTCGACGGCTATCGCCCTTTCCTGGGCGCCGTGGCGCGCGAGTACGGCTTGCCCATCCGCTTGGTGAACGGTCTGCCCTTGGCCCAGTCACCCGTTATCCGAACGCTGTTGGACCTGCTACAGACTCAATGCCCGCTGGACGATGCCCCCAATCAGCCCAGCCTGGAGCGCCGTCAGGTCCTGGATGCTTGGCGCTCCCCCTATCTGGACTGGGCTGCAACCGTGGACGGGGGCGAGACGGAGGGTGCCGCGAGCGGCGAGAGCGACGTCGCTTACCTGCAACAGGTGGCCCGGCGCTACCGCGTCATCCGTGGCCTTGACCAGTGGGAGGGGGCCTTCCGGCGCGAGCAGAGCCGCCTGGAGCACGATGAGGCCGATGATGAGGCGCTCGGTCGGCTAGCGCGGCTGCGCGGTCGGTGGGATCGCTTCCTGGAGTGCATGGAGCCACCCCCGGGACGTCAGCCCTACCATGTTTGGGTGAGCTGGCTCGAGGATCGCATCGGCGCGGATCCGCAGGAGCCAGTTCATCGAGGCAGGGAGCGCGAGGATAGCCCCGAATCGTTGGGCGTGGTGCGCCGGGTACGTGCGGCTCCCGATGGTGGCGAGGCCGACATCGCGGCGCTGCAGGCCCTCAAAGAGGTGTTGCGAGCCATGGTCCAGGTCGAGGAGGTGCTGGCGTTGCCCGCCGCGGACTATGGCACGTTCGTGTCCCAGCTAGGCGCGGCCGTGCGCACGGCCACCTACCAACTACCGCTGTCACCGGGCATAACGCACCTGCTGGTTCTGGATGCTGCCCAGGCGCGCGGGCTCAGCTTTGACGTGGCTGCCGTTATCGGCCTGGCGGAGGGCGAGTTCCCGACGGTGATCCGCGAGGATGTCTTTTTGCCTGACGCCGACCGTAGGGAGTTGCGGGGCCGTGGGCTGGTGTTACAACCCTCCACCGAGAGCTACGAGAACGAGTTGTTCCTGGTGGCGCTGTCGCGCGCCAAGCACCGGCTGCTGTTGACGCGCCCACGCCTGGCCGACAACGGCGCTCCCTGGCAACCCTCGCCTTACTGGGAGGAGCTGCGAGAGCTCGTCGCCGCTGAGCCGATACATGTTGGCGAGGAGCGACTGCCCGAGCCAAGCGCGGCCGCCTCCCCCTCTGAGGCGCTGGCGCTCATGCGCGTGGAGAGCCGAGATGCCGCCACCGCCTGGCTGGAGCAGGAACTGCCCGAGGCCGCCGCACTCGTCAAACAGGCTGTGGGGCGCTTGCGCGCGCAGCGCTACCGTCGCACGTCTCCCGACGGCGATCTGACGCGGGTGGCGGCCACGGTGGCGGACCAGTTCGGCCCCTGGCACCCCATCAGCGCTACCCGTCTCGAGGCTTACGCGTTATGCCCCTATCTATTCTTTGCGCAGCACGTCCTGCGCCTAGAGGCCGTCGAACCCGTCCGCGAGGGGCTGGATCCAGCCCAGCTCGGGAGCATCTACCACCGCATCCTGGCCCAGGCCTACGGGCATCCTGACGTGCGCGACCCCGCCGACCAAGATCAGGTGTTGGCTGTGCTCCCCGAGGTGCTTACGTCGGTGCTGGACGAGGCGCCCGAGGTTGAGGGTTTTCGCCCTACTGCCTGGTGGCGCTACACCTGCGAGGAGATCGCGCGCCATGTCCAGGAGAGCGTTCAGGCGCTGGCCGAGATGGGCCCCTACCAGCCGCGTTGGTTCGAGCAGCGCTTTGGTCGTGGCGGGTTCCCAGCCTTGGTCCTGTATCGCGGGGAGGACCAGTTGACGACGTCCGGCATTGTGGATCGCATCGACGTGAGGCCTGATGGGGGGATCCGCGTCATTGACTACAAGACCGCCAGCAAGAACGACTATGGCAAGCGCGCGCTGGAGCGGGGCGAAAAGCTCCAGGTGGCGCTGTATGCGCTGGCTGCCCGCGATGCCATGGGACTCGGCGAGCCGGTCGACGGGTTCTACTGGCACGTCCGCCAGGCGGAGCCCAGCGGCCTCCAGCTCGCCAAGTATGGCTCCGGGCCGCAGGATGCGCTCGATACGGCGGTTGAGCACGCCTGGCGCATCGTCGACGGCATCCGGGCCGGGGCCTTTGCGCCGAGTCCGCCCAGGGGTGGCTGTCCCGACTATTGCCCGGCGGCTACCTACTGCTGGTGGTATCGGGAAGGATGGGGGGGCTGATGGCTCGGCTGCATCCCCTCGTGCAACAGGTGGGCCCAAGCCCCGAGCAGTGCTCCGCGGTCATGGCCCGCGAGCGCGATGTGGTGCTGACGGCCGGCGCTGGTACCGGGAAGACCCGTACGCTGGTGGCGCGCTATTTGGACCTGCTGGCAGAAGATGTGCCCGTGCGGGGCTTGGTGGCTATCACGTTCACGCAAAAGGCCGCTCGTGAGATGCGCAACCGCGTGCGCGACGAGCTACGCGCCTACCTGGTGCGAGAGGACCTCGGCGACGACGAGCGCTCCTTTTGGCAGGAGCGGTACGAGGCTTTGGACGGCGCTCGCATCAGCACCATCCACTCACTTTGCAGCGAGATCCTGCGCAGCCACCCCGAGCGCCTGGAGATCGATCCCAGCTTTGCGGTGTTGACCGAGGGCGCCATGGCTCTGCTCAAGCAACGCGCTGTGGACGAGGCCCTCGCTTGGGCAGCCGATGACCCCGAGGCCGCCGCCAGCTTTGCGCTTTTGGGCGAGCGCGCGCTCACCCATGCTCTGCGCACGCTCCTGAATGATCGCCTCAGGGCGGACGAGATCGTAGCGCGCTTGCCAGATGACCTGCTCGGCCACTGGCGCCAGGTGTTCCGCCGAGAGAGCAAGCTGGCGTGGGCACGGCTCAAGGATGATCCAATCTGGAGCGAGGCCTATCGCACCCTCGTCAATGCCCAGCCCTTGGACATCACGGATCGCATGGCGATCCAGCGGAAGCTTGCCCTGGACGCGCTAGCCCGAGTAAGGCTCAGCGAGAGCGAGTGGGATCCCGCGCCCTTGGCCACACTGGGTGCCATCAAGCTTACAGGAGGGCGCCAGACAGCGTGGTCGGGCGGCAAGGGAGAGTTGGGCGCCGTCAAAGATGCGCTCAAGGCCGTGCGGGAACGCTGGCGAGCGTACAGGGGCGCCGTGATGCGCGAGGCGACCGGCGCCGACAAGGCGCTGGCTGACACGGTGCCAGCCCTGGTGGCTTGCTATCGCCAGGCGGCTAAACGCTACGAGCAGGCCAAACGCGACGAGCTAGCGCTGGACTATGACGACCTAGAGAGGGGCGCGCTGGAGCTGCTGGAGCATCGGGACGTCCGCAGTGCCTGGCAATCGCGCGTGAACGCGATCCTGGTGGACGAGTTCCAGGACACCAATGACCGGCAGAGGGCCATCGTGCGCCGCTTGTGCGCCGCGCCGGGGCAGCTCTTTGTCGTCGGCGATGCCAAGCAGTCCATCTACCGGTTCCGCGGCGCCGACGTGGTGGTCTTTCGGGAAGAACGGCAACGGATCGAGCGCGAGGGCACTGCGCACATACTGACAACGACCTACCGCGCCCATCCGAGGCTTCTGGCGGCGCTCAACGCGCTGCTGGCGCCCATCCTTGGCGAGGCCGCGGATCCTACTCGTCCCTGGGTGGAGCCCTTTCAGCGGCTAAGCGCCGTGCCCCGAGAGCCGCGCCTGCGGGATATGGACGCCTATGTGGAGCTGCACTTGGTGCTGGGCAGCAAGGGCGACGGCGCCCTGAATCGTGCCGCGGCGGCCGTGGTGGAGCGCTTGGTCGCGTTGGTGGAGGGCGGCGACGGCGAGCTCGGATATGGCGACATCGCCATCCTCTGCCGCGCGTCCAGTGCCTTTGAGAGCTATGAGAATGCCTTGGAGCGCGCCGGGGTGCCGTCCCTGACGGTAGCTGGTAGGGGCTTTTATCAGCGCCCTGAGGTACGCTCCTTGTTGACCATGTTGCGCGCGAGCTGGGATCCTGACGACGACGCGGCCTTGGTGGGAACGCTGCGATCGCCCGTCATCGGGCTAAGCGATGTGGCGCTCTATCGCCTCGGCCGGGGCAAGCGCGATGGTCACACGGGCGCGACCTGGTGGCAGTACCTGCGCTCGGGCGACGCGCCCCGGTTGCGCCACGAGCAAGCGACGCTGGAACGCGGACTGGCGCTGCTCGAGGGGTGGCGGCAACTGGCCGGTCGCACGCACGTGGCCGATCTGCTGCAACGCATCCTGCTCGATACGCACTACCAGGCGGCCTTGATTGCTGCTGGTGAGACGCGCGCTGCTCGCAACGTGACCAAGCTGCTCACCGATGCTCAGGCTGCTGACTTGGTGGGGGTGGGCGAGTTCCTCGATTATGTGGCCAACCTGCGCGACGTGGGTGCGCGTGAAGGTGAGGCGCGCCCCACGGCCGAGGGCGTCGTCCAGCTCATGACGGTTCACGCCGCCAAGGGGCTCGAGTTTCCCGTGGTGGTCCTTGGCGATCTGGCCTACGCGGGGCGGAGCGCCAAGGGTCTCTTGTTGGACAAGGAGCTGGGCCCCGTGTGCAAGCTGGACGGCTTTGAGGACGCTCCGGCCGTCTATGATCTGGCCAAGGAGCGGGAAGCGGATCAAGAGGACGCTGAGAACCGACGCCTTCTCTACGTGGCCGCCACGCGCGCCCAGGAGCTACTGTTGCTCAATGGCACGCTGACGGTCAGCAAGAATGGCAAGCCCAGGCTCGGAGGATGGCTAGGCTTGCTCGGTGCCCAGGACAACCTTGGTCTTGCAGACCGCGATCTAAGCGCGGCGACCGAGACGGACGAGTGGCATGTGATGTTGCGCGCCGGCCAAGAGCCCGTGCGTTGCGCCGTCTATGGTGCCGACTGGGAACCGCAGCGGCACGCCAGCCGCGCCCCCGATGCGCCCGCCGGCGACGTGCCCCAGGAGGAGATGTTGCGACCGGTGGGCCCGGGCCAAGTCCAGGTGGACGATGCGACTGAGCAGCGGGAGGCCGAACCGCCTCGCATGGTATGGCGCGTGGTGGTGCCGAAAGAGACTCGCGCCTATGCCCCTGCTTGGCTGGTGGGCACGTTGGTGCACGAGGCGCTGGCTAATGGTCGTGTTCTGGATGAGACGTTTGACGTGTGGGCCGAGTCTCGCGCGGCGAGCCTGGGTCTGATCGACCATGCGCGCCTGAGGAATGCCGTCCGCCGGTCCGCCGAGCTCGTGCGGCGCTTCCAGAACCATCCCTTATGGCGCGAACTCCAGCGCGCACAGCGCGTGCTCCATGAGGTGCCCTACGCCCACATGGTCGATGACGTTATGGATCGCGGGGCTATCGACATCCTCTACCAGGCCAGCGATGGCTGGCATGTGCTGGACATCAAGACGGACCGCGTGCGTGCCCCCACGACGCCGCAAGACGTCATCGCCGAGGCAGGTTACGACGTGCAGTTGCGGCGATATGGCCGCGCCGTCCGCGAGCTGCTGGGCGCGACGGCGACGCTGCGGCTGGTGTTCCTCGATTGCGACGGGCGCATTGTGGTGGTGCCGGTGTGTGCTGGAGACGCGTCGTAGGGACCATTAACGGTGCGTTGCTTCTGGGCTACGCCTGTGTTATCATCATGGGAGCTGTTGCAGAAGAGAGTGGGGCATGGCTCGCAGCGTCATAGTCATCGGCGGGGGGTTGGCAGGTTGCGAGGCTGCCTGGCAGGCGGCGCGGCGCGGTGTGGATGTCACGCTGTACGAGATGCGGCCCGCGCGGACCACGCCGGCCCATCGCACCGATCGCCTTGCCGAGCTGGTCTGCAGCAACTCGCTGGGGTCGGATCTGCCCGATCGCGCGCCCGGCCTGCTCAAGCGAGAACTGCGCCGTCTCGGCTCGCTGATTCTGGCCTGCGCTGACGCGACTGCCGTGCCGGCCGGCAGTGCCCTGGCCGTGGGGCGGCAGGCCTTTGCGGCGGCCGTCACCGCCGCGATCGAGGGGGAGCCACACATTCGGCTGGTGCGCGAGCACGTGGCGTCGATCCCGCGCGAGGGAATCACGGTCATCGCCACCGGCCCCTTGACGTCGGAGCCGCTGGCGGCCGACATCGCGGCGATACTGGGTGAGGGCTATCTCGCATTCTACGATGCCATGGCGCCCATCGTGACGGTCGAGTCGGTGAACATGGATGTGGCCTTTCGCCAGTCGCGGCACGACCGAGGTGATGCTGACTATATTAACTGCCCGATGACCGAGGCCGAATACGACGCCTTTGTGGAAGCGCTGGTCGCAGCCGAGACGATCCCGCTGCATGATTTCGAGCGAGAGGATCAGCACTTTTTTGAAGCCTGCCTGCCTGTGGAAGTACTGGCCAAGCGGGGGCATCAGGCGCTGGCCTACGGTCCGTTACGTCCCATCGGCCTGCGGGATCCGCGCACTGGGCGCCGTCCCTATGCGGTCGTGCAATTGCGTCAGGACAACCTGGCGGGCACGCTATTCAATCTAGTCGGCTTTCAGACCAACCTGCGCTGGGGCGAGCAGCGGCGAGTATTCCGCATGATCCCCGGCCTGGAGAACGCCGAGTGGGTGCGCTTTGGGCAGATGCATCGCAACACCTACATCGACGCGCCCAGCATCCTCGCGCCGACGCTGGCCTGGCGCCAACGCGAAGACCTGTTCTTTGCCGGGCAGCTCACTGGCACGGAGGGGTACGTGGCCTCGACGATGAGCGGCTTGGTGGCGGGTTTGAACGCCGCGCGGCTCGCCACGGGGCAGTACGCGGTAACGCCGCCGCCCACCACCATGGCTGGGGCGCTGCTGCACTATGTTACGCACGCCACCGGGGGGCACTTTGATCCGATGAAGCCGAACTTTGGCCTGATGCCGCCGCTGATCCCGCCTGTCCGACGCAAGCGGGCGCGCTACGAGGCCTATTCCGAGCGCGCCATGGGCGATCTCGAGGCCTGGATCGAGCGCACCGGTGCCCTGGACGACGTGGATGAGTAGAACCTGATGCTTGCCAAGCCCTCGCGGATGAGAACGGGCGTGAGCTGGGCGCTGCTAGCGCTGGGCGCGATGGCGTTGGTAGGGTTAGCCGGATGCGCTTTCGAGCCGACTAGCTTTGATGGCGAGCGGGCCTTGGCGCATGTGCAGGCGCTCTGTGACCTGGGGCCCAGGCACGTAGGCAGCAAGGGCAACGAAGCAGCCGCGGCTTATATCCAGGCCCATCTCGAGGAGTACGGCTGGGACGTGACGCGGCAAGAGTTCGCCCATCGCGGCCTGCCCGTGCGCAACGTCATCGGCCAGAAGGGCGATGGCCCCCTCATACTGCTGGGGACGCACTTTGATACGCGACCGCTGGCCGATCTGGATCCCGAGGATCGCTCCCAGCCGGTGCCCGGCGCCAACGACGGCGCCAGCGGTACCGCCGTGCTGCTAGAGCTGGCCCGCGTCCTGGACGAGCGAGCCACCGACCAGGCCACTATTCAACTGGCCTTTTTCGACGGAGAGGACCGCGCCGGCCTGGGCGGCTGGAGCTGCTGTGTGGGCTCGTACCACGCGGTAGCCGAGTTGTCCGAGCGGCCCGCCTATGTGATCGTTGTGGACATGGTCGGCGATGCCACCCAGGAGCTCTATTTCGAGTGGTCGTCCACGTTGTGGCTCCAGGAGCGGATCTGGCG
>CAZTMY010000099.1:0-8282 GCA_964614895.1 uncultured Anaerolineales bacterium | reverse complement strand
TGAGGTAGAGCGGCCTATCACCGTCCGCGACAACCAAACCAAGCAGATCGAGTTCGTGCAGGTCGCCGACGTCCCCGTGGACAAGATCCTCGTGTATGAGCCCGTCCCAGGGTTGCGGCCATTGTATGGCTCGGGCATCAGTGACCGGGGATACGGCGTCTCCAGCGACAAGACGGTGCAGGTGCGCATCGAGCTTGCGAATGATGAGGAATCTGGCTTGGGCATCCCGCTGCCCGGGGGCATCGTGCGGGTGTTCAAGGAGGATGTGGATGGCGGCGCCGAGTTCGTCGGTGAGGATTCCATCGACCATACCCCCAAGGGCGAGACTATCTCGCTTCTGCTGGGCGAGGCCTTTGACGTGGTTGGAGAGCGCGTGCAAAAGTCCTACCAGCAACGTGGCGATCGCGAGGTCATCGAGACGATCGAGATCACGCTGCGGAACCACAAGGCTGATGACATCACCGTACAGGTCATCGAGCACCTGTATCGCGCCCAGGATGCCGAGATCACTGACGCCACGATGGGCTATGAGATGCTAGACGCCAGCACGGTACGCTTCCTCGTGGACGTAAAAGCCGATAGCGAAGTGACCTTCGAGTACACGGTAGATTATCGCTGGTAGATATCCCCAAACGTCCGCTGGCGGAGCCTCTAGGCGCGTCGCGCCTAGAGGCTCCGCCAATCGTTTGCCCGATCCTCCTCATGGCCTTACGTAGCATTTACGCTGGCTTTATACATATTTTCGCCCTCGCTTACGGCTCTTTAATCCCCGCAGCTCCGCATGATGGTACGCTTTACGCAGATGAGATCGCCGAGTCACGGCACAAGCCATCCGCGTTAGCCTACTATCGAGGTCAATATGGAGCTGAAGCGACTCATTTCCAAGATCGTTCTCTTGACGGTCATTGCCTTGGGGCCGGCCAAGCCAGCAGGAGCAGAGAACCCATACAAGCAGATTCCACTGGGGCTCGTCCCTTCTGTAGGCGAGTGGACGGAATACCAACCGGAACCAACGGTTGGCATCATGTCCGCACTACCTTCGCAGGTGGATCTCTCGGATGACCTACCGCCTGTCAAGAGCCAGGGTAGCCAGGGAAGTTGCGTTGCTTGGGCGGTTGGCTACTACTATGCTACCTACAAAGAGGCTGTCGAGCGCAACTGGGATACCACCACGCTAGACCATCAACTGAGCCCTTCCTACATCTACAACCAGCGTGATACCTCCGATTGTAGCAACCGCAACTCTGGGATGAGCTTCTGGGATGCGTTCACCATCGTCAAGAACCAAGGCGTAGCGCCTTTGAGCCTGTTCCCCTATGATGCCTCGGATGCGTGCACCCAACCCACTGACGCCATCCGCGCAGCCGCCTTTCCATACCGTGCGGAAGGGTTCGAGTTTGTCAACTATGGGGATGACCTGGACATGCTCAAACGGCTCTTGGCCCAAGGCAAGCCCATCGCTGTCGCCATCCCAGTGTACGAGAGTTTCTACCGGATCACCGCCCAGAACCCCGTGCTTCAGCCCCCGGCTCCAGGGGAGACATTCTACGGCGGGCACGGGATGCTCATGGTCGGCTATGACGACGCCATCGGCGGCTTTCTCACTGTCAATTCGTGGGGCTCCAACTGGGGTCTGAACGGATACCTCTACCTCTCCTACGACTTTGTCCGCCACAATGTGTGGGAAGCCTGGATAATGAATGACCATGTCGAGACCCAAAGCTACAAGCGCCTCCAAGGACAGGTCATCGTGAATGGCAAAGAAGCGCCCGAAGGGACGCCGGTATCAGCTATGCTAAACGGCAAGGTCGTCGCGACTACGTCAAGCGTCATGGTCGATGGAATGGCGTACTATATGCTCGACGTCCCCTATACCAGCAACCCGGAGCTTGAGGAATCTACGCCGAGAACGATCGTGGCCTTTGAGGTTGACGGACTCCCGGCCAAGGAGCAAGTCCCCCTCGAGACCTATGAGGGCGATCCGGTTGACCTCCATGTCTACACCGGGCCAGCGCCCAACCAGAGCAAGCTGCTTTTCATCCCATTTGCGCGCCGCTAGAACCCAAAAACCTCCGACACGACGAGCAGCGTCTCATGGGAGACGCTGCTCCTGTTGTAAGATGACGTTTCTTTCGCCCCATCGAGCTTGACACACATTCGCAAGTGGGTTACCTTCTCTCCGTCGTGCTTACCGAAACGATCAGAGCGGTTGACCTGCCGCTCTGGCCCGACCTAGCCAGTCACGACCGTGGATCATAGGAACACACGGCAAAAGGAGCATTGTATGTCCCCCACACAAGAGCACCCGAATATCCTGCTCATTGGCATCGATTCGCTGCTGGCCGATCACCTGAGCTGCTACGGCTATCGGTTTCTGACGAGCCCGCACATCGATCGCTTTGCGCAGCAAAGCACGTTGTTCGAGCACTACTACTGTCCGCATGTGCCTACCACCTCTGGTTACGCTTCCATGCTTACCGGGCGAGACTGCTTTGGCACGCAAGTAGTAGCCCTCCGACACAAAGGTCCCATGCGTCCAGAGGCCAAAACGTTGGCCGAGATCTTGGGCGAGAACGGGTACAACACAACCTGCGTGGGCTTCACTGGCAATCCAGCCGCGCGTGGGTTCCAGACGTACCTCAACTATGAGGGCTGGGGGAGTGACCCAACAGGACGCGCACCCAAGGCCAAGAACCTGAATGACGTCGCCCTTCCCGAGCTAGAGCACCTGGCGGCAGAGGACAAGCCCTGGCTGCTATTCCTGCGCCACATGGACCCACACTCGCCCTACCTGCCACCCTACCCCTTTGAGCGCATGTTCTACGACAAGGACGAGTTCGATCCAAACAACACCTCCATGGAGCCCGTTTTTGCGTTCAAGCCATTTGCGGATTATTTCCGGTCTTGGATACCTGAGGGCGTGACGGACAAAGACTATGTCATTGCGCAGTACGACGGCGCAATTGCCTACATGGACGCCTGCATCGAGATGATCCTGCGCAGCCTAGAGGACAAGGGTTTGGCCGATGACACCATCGTGGTGATCACTGCCGACCACGGCGAGACTCTCTACGATCACGATTGCTATTTTGATCATCATGGCATCTATGACGTCACGCTCCACGTGCCACTGATCATCCGCTATCCGGGCGTGATGCCAGCTGGTCTCCGACTCGATGGCTACACACAGCACAAAGACCTAGTGCCCACATTGCTCGAGCTGGCAGACATCCCCCAGGGAGATGCTACTTTTGACGGCCAAAGCCTGATGCCAATGGTCAGTGGTGAGATCACCACGCGCGACCCCGAATTCTATATCACCGAATGTACCTGGATGCGCAAACATGGTTGGCGGACGCCAGAGTGGAAGCTCATCGTGGCGCTCGAACCTGACTTTCACTTCAAGCCGCCAGTCGAACTCTACAATCTCATCGCCGATCCCGACGAGAATCATAACCTGGCAGAGGAAGAGCCCGAGATCGTAGCGGCCTTGCGCGCCAGGATGGAGGCGTTCATTGCTAAACGAGAGGCCGAGACGGGCCTGCCCAACCCTATGTACCATCAGGGGGACTGGCACGGCCATGAGGGCGTAGGTGCCTTCAAGACGTCGCAGCAAGCCTACGACACCCTCTATATCGGCGACCGGAAGACTGCGCAGAAGCTGCAAGACAAGGAAAAACAAGCGTAGATCAACTGACGCACGACGGGATGCTGCATTTGCATGCCTCCCAACTCGAAACATGCGGCCCCGGTTCCAATGACTGGGCGGGGAAAACACACTGGAGTATTGTACCATGCTGAGAGTTGCTGTTGTGGGCTTGGGGGTTATTGGGAATCGCCACGCTCGCCTTTACAAGGAAGACTCCCTTGCCGAGCTCGTGGGCGTGTGCGATCGCCTGCATGATCGTGCCGATCGCGCCGCCGCCACGCTGGATGTGCCCGCCTTCTATGACCTCGAAACGATGCTTTCCGCACTTGAGCCGGACATCGTCGGCGTGACCACGGGTGGATATGAGTACGGCAGCGATCACTATCTCCCGACCATGCAGGCTCTGGAGGCCGGCTGCCACGTACTCGGCGAGAAACCTATCTCGAATGAGATCGCCAAAGCCGAAGAGATGGTCGCCACAGCGCGCGAGAAACGTCTCTGCTATGGGATCAACCTGAACCACCGTTTCACGCCCGCAGCGCGCCTGGCTAAAAAATGGGTCGACGAGGGACGGCTGGGCCATCTCCTGTTCGTCAACATGGCAATGTGGATCCACAACCCCCGCGAGACATCTCCCTACTTTCAGATCAAGGCGTTACATCCACACACGGTAGACGTCATGCGCTACTTTTGCGGGGATATCGAAGCGGTGCAGTGCTTTGCCACCAAGGCGCCAGGCCGAACCATTTGGTCTACTGCGCAGTTCAACATGCGGTTCACCAACGGGGTCGTCGGCTCACTTACGGGCAGCTACGACATCGAGCGTGGCCACCCCATGGAGCGTTGTGAGGTAGCCGGCACTGATGGTAGGTTCGTGCTGGACGACATGTGGCGAGAGCTCACGCTCTATCCGGCGGGCGATCCCGTTAAATCTGTATACACCAACCCCGTATTCGGTGGCATGACGGGCTTTGAGGATACCTTCCGCAATCGCATCCACACATTCTTAGAGCAGGTGAGCGCCGGTGTCGCCCCAGAGGACATTGACGGCTCGGGAGCCAGCGCGCTGGAAGCCCAGAAGGTCCTCGCTGCAGCCATTCAGTCCATCGAGACAGAGTCCGTCGTCAAGATCGCTGATCTCGTCTACTAGTGTATCTGGAGAAAGCATATCATGAAGCTTGGAGCGAACTCGGTCCTTTTTGGCGGATACGACATGGAGACGGCGTTCAAGTATCTGGCCATGTCAGGCTACGACGGCATCGAGATCTCGGCTATCCCTGGCATGAGCGAGCACTTGGTCATCGAGCACTGGCGAGACGCTGCGCCAGAGATCAAAAGGCTCTCAGAAACATATGGGCTGGAGCTTCTTGCCATGGAGCAGCCCTTCTCTGATCCTGAGATCATGGAGCCCGCCTACCAAGCGGCCGTCGAGATCGGCATTCCTATCATCAACACCGGCTCGCGGGGGACTGCGGACGACGAATCCAGCTTTCAGGAACGCATCAACGTCTTGGGCGACCTGGCCAGTATGGCCGAGCGGTATGGCGTAACCCTATGCGTCAAGGCGCACGTGGGCGCTGCCATCCACGATACGGCATCGACGTTGCGGGCCATGGAAATGATCTCGTCGCCAGCCTTTGGCATCGATATGGATCCCTCGCACATTCATAGAGCGTTCGAGGATCCCTACGAGGCCATCGTGCCGGTCTTCGAGCGGGTGCGTCACGTCCATATTCGAGACTGCAAGGGGCGCACTATGGGTGAGGGCATCATCGACGACGCTGGCAATGTGCGCTATCCCAACATGGCGCCCGAGATGCAGATATGCGGGCGTGGCGATATTGACCTCGTGCGATTCGTTCGTGTGCTACACGAGCTCGGCTACGAGGGCGCCCTAGATCTTGAGATCATCGGCGCCAAGGACTACAGCCTGGAGCAATGTTGCATCATTGCGGCTGAATCGCGGGGACATTTACAGGCTTGTCTCCAGGCGTGTGGCGCTCGCTAGCGTGTGTTTCCGGAGATCCAACGACGAGGCCTGGACGTGCTTTACAGGAGGAACTACCCATGAAACTCGGCGCAAACACGGTTCTTTTTGGCGGGTACGATATGGAGACTGCATTCAAGTACATCGCCATGGCGGGCTACGACGGCGTCGAAGTCTCCGCGCTTACGGGCATGAGCGATCATCTTGATGTGACCCGTTGGCGTGAGCAAGCAGACGAGGTCAAGCGCCTAGCGGAGATGTATGACCTCGAGATCCTTGCCATGGAGCTCGGGCGCTTGGATCGGGATATACTCGAGCTGGCATTCCAGGCAGCCAACGCCATCGACTGCCCCATCGTCAACTGTGGCCCCGGGGGCAAGGCAAACGACGAAGAGAGCTTCCAGCAGCAGATGGCGATCATGAGGGATCGCGCCAAGCTGGCCGAGGAATACGGCGTCACGCTATGCGTCAAAGCTCATGTACGCGCATCCGTTTGGAATACCCCGACCACCCTTCGGATGATTGAAAGCGTCCCATCCCCCTTCTTTGGCGTGGACATGGATCCATCCCACCTTTGGCGGGGAGGGGAGGAGCCAGCAGACTCGGTGGAGGCCGTCATCGATCACATCAAGCATATCCATATCCGCGATTGCCCGGGCGAGCGTGGGGCCGGAGGGCGTCCTGGCATGCCCCACGAACAGGCCAACGGCCGTGGTTCTGTGGATCTCGTGCGCTACATCCGCGTGCTGCATGAGGGCGGCTATGCCGGGCCGGTGGACCTTGAGATCATCGGTGCCAAAGAATATAGCCTAGAGCAGTGCTGCATCATCGCTGCCGAGGCACGTGGCCACATGCAGGCATCGCTCCAAGCCTGCGGCGCACGCTAGCATCGCCATCGCAGCGTGCCATGGGGACAATTGTCCCCATGGCACGCTTTTATCTGCTATCCATGGCTAGCGGAACCACGTGGCTACATCCGGCGCATAGCGCGCAAGATCATCACGTAGCTTGAACAGGGCCACATCCCGCGCCTTGGCCTCTAGCATTACGTCGAATGCCCCTACGCCCCGAGATTCTCGCGCAAACCGCGCAAACACGAATGGGTTTACAAAGTCCGCGTGTTCGGTCCAGGTAGGCAGCTTCAGACGCTCGCCGCCGAGGGTCTTGAGCTCGGACCGCGGCGTGGCATAGTGTATCTTGGGTGCAACGCCGGGAGGCCATGTGCTCAGCGCATACGCGAGCGCCTCTTGGAGCGGCAGCCCCTCAGGATTGTGCACTTGGTGGTGTAGCACGTCCAATACCAAGGGAATACCACACCGCTCATGCGCTCGCTTGACCTGTGCCAGGCTGTAGCGATGGTCATCGTTCTCCAACGCGAGGCGCGCGCGCACCGTCTCTGGCAGGCTTTCCACCTGCCGCACGAATCGCTCCAGAGAAGCCTCTAACCCATCGTACACGCCGCCCACATGGAGCACGATCACCGCCTCCGGACCAAGCCCCATTGAATCGAGAAGGGCAGCCTGACCCTCAAGCCTGCGACGAGCCCTTAGCGCGCGATCCTCATTGGGCGAGCTCAAGACGACGGCGCTATATGGATGAAGGGATAGGCGCACATTCCAGGAGCGAGCCAGCTCGCCGCATAGCGCCACCTCGTGCTTTGCCTCTGCGAGCTGCCCTGCTATGGTTCCTCCTGCCATGGGCAATGGCGCCAGACCTGAATGCATGCGATACATGGTGCATTGCTTACGGTGGAGATAGTGCAGAATATCGCGCAGACAGATCATACTCGCCGACAGATCCCACCTGAGCCGAGGCTCATACGATGGTATGCCAGATGCGCCCAAGATCCGAGTGGAGAAGCCAAGACGCACATCTGCCTCCTAGGGGGTGATCGGTCCTTAGACACATTGATGCTAGCTATCTTTTCAAAGGGTCATTTCGATGGTAGAATATATAATCGCTACGTGATTATCCATGCTGCTTGGTATCAATCGCTGCTTGTACCCAGATGCTCTTGGACCATAGCGCTCGGAGGACATAGTGAAACCGAGATTGCCCAAAAACGCCTTTGTGTATCTGCTCATAATGGCGGCTAGTATCGCCCTGTTCTATAGTTTTCTTGCGCCTAGCGAGTCGGTACGAGAGATCTCACTGAACAAGGTAGCGGAATACATCAAACAAGGCAAGGTCGAGACGCTGACTCTCAGCAATGACGGCATCATCTCGCTGACGCTTCGTAGCGATGGCGATCGGTACCGCTATACCAGCCGCAAGGAGCCGAACATTGGGTTTGGTGAGACGATGGCCACCTTTGGCGTGACGCCAGAGCACATGGAGACCATTGATCAGTTGATGGGCCCCAAGCCAACATTCATGGAGACCTGGGGTGTGCTCCTAGCGAACTTTGTGCCGTTCATCCTGATCGGCGTCTTTCTCCTTTTCATGTTGCGCCAGGCGCAGTCGGGCAACAACCAAGCCATGTCGTTCGGCAAGAGTCGTGCTCGTATGGTAACAGGGGATCGACCGAGCACCACCTTTGAGGACGTGGCGGGTGCTGAGGAAGCCAAGCAGGAACTCCAAGAGGTAGTAGAGTTCCTCAAAGAACCTGACAAATTCACAACACTGGGCGCTCGCATCCCCAAGGGC
>CAZTMY010000098.1:0-8319 GCA_964614895.1 uncultured Anaerolineales bacterium | reverse complement strand
CCGTGCGCATGCTGACGGCCATCCAAGCGTCACTGGGCGGTGCAGGCATCGTGAGCCTGGCCTAGTCTCGCGTCCTTACGCAGAATTCACGCCAACTGGAGCACGTTTTCTGTCGCCTTTACGATATGCTCTTCCCGTCGCGATTACAATAGCACGTTGAGGGGGATGATGGGTCTATCTCCTCCTCGCACGTAGCCACCACAGCGATCTGACGAGGAGAGCACAGATGGCAAAGCGTCACAGAGACACGTGGATCCTGCTAGTAGGGATGCTGGCTATCGTCAGCCTGCCGTGCGGGCGTGTTGCCCTGGCCCAAGCTCGCGCCACCGTGGCTCCCGTCAGCCACGCAACGTTCACTTCGTACAGCCTGGCGTATGCCATAGCCGCTCTGGTGGCTCTCGTCACCGCGTCGCTCGCGTGGTTTCGCCGCGCGTCGCGGATCGCGCGCTATCTGATGGCCATGATGCTCGCCGCGGCGTGGTGGGCGGCCGCCAGCACGATCGAGGCCACCGTAAGCACAATTGCGGGCAAGCTGCTTTGGTCCCAGATTGCCTACCTGGGGACCGCTAGCGTGCCGCTGTGCTACCTCTTGTTCGCCGCAGCCTATGCCCAGCGTGAGCGGTACCTACGCTGGAAAAGCGTGGCGCTCCTGGCGATGCCGTCGTTCATCATCGTGTTGGTAGCTTTCACCAATAGCTCCCACGGCTGGCTTTGGTCTAGTATTCATATCAATTCTAGCACCAATTTAGCCGTTTATGAGCACGGTCCCTACTTTTTCGTGTGGGTAATTCAAGCTTACGTCTATGTCGCGTGGGGGGCAACGCTGTTGGTGCAGAGCGTCAGGCAAGCCCACCGCGCCAATCGTCGTGAGGTGCGCGCCATTCTCTGCGCAGCGGCGTTGCCCATAGCCGGCAACCTGCTCTACCTCATCCCAATCAACCCTCTGCCGGGGCTCGACTGGACGGTGCTCAGCTTTGTGGCTTCTGGCGCCGTGCTCGCGTGGGCACTCTTACGTTTGCACTTGCTCGTCGTCATTCCGGCCGCGCGCAATTTGCTAATCGACACCATGGGCACCGCCGTACTCGTGATCGACAACCAGGGCCTGGTATGCGACCTAAACCCCGCCATGGAGCGCATGGTGGGAGCTTCCGCCGACCGTCTGGTGGGACATTGCGCTGCCGAGATTCTGACACCGGCTCCCGAGCTGGCAGCGACGCTCAAGGCGCGCAAGACGGGCCAACACCACATCATCTGGAACACCGGAAAGGCACTGCGTCGCTACGATGCCGAAATCACCAGCATACTCGGGTATAACCAGACTTCCCGCGGCTACCTAGTAGTGTTACACGATGTCACCAAGCGCGAGGAGTTAGTCGACCATCTCAAAGAAACCCAGACCCGGCTGCAACAGAGCGAGCAACGCTACCGTGACCTGGTTGAGCAGCAGGGCGAGGGCATTATCACCGGCGATCCGAATGAGGTACTGACGTTTGCCAACCCTGCAGCCGAACGCATCTTTGGCGTCGGGCCTGGCGAGCTAGTCGGCCGGTCTCTGAATGACTTTCTTTCGCCCAAAGGCCGTGAGCAAATAAGGGCCGAGACCAAAAAGCGCGCGGCCGGCAAAGAGAGCAGCTATGAACTGGAGATCACCCGTCCAGATGGTCAGCGGCGCGCGGTCCTCGTCACAGCCACCCCATACTATGATGACGAGGGGCGCTTTATGGGTACCCGAGCGATCTTTCGCGACATCACCGCGCGCAAGCGCATGGAGCAAGAGCTAGAACGCGCCCGCGCCGCTGCTGAGGAGGCCAACCGCGCCAAGAGCGAGTTCCTCGCCAGCATGAGCCACGAAATCCGTACGCCTATGAACGGCGTCCTGGGCATGATTGAGCTCGCCCTTGGGACCGACCTAACGGATGAGCAACGTGAGTACCTCAACATGGCGCACGACTCGGCCATCTCATTGCTAGGCCTGATCAACGACATCCTCGATTTCAGCAAGATCGAGGCTGGTCGGCTAGAGCTGGAACAGGTGGACTTTCGACTGGATCAGCTCGTGAGCAACACGCTCAAACCCCTGGCGCTGCGCGCCGCAGCCAAAGGCATCGACCTCGCCTGCGAGATGAGCAACGATACGCCAGCAGACGTCCGCGGCGATCCTGCCCGTTTGCGCCAGGTGCTGATCAACCTGGTCTCCAATGCGATCAAGTTCACGGAACAGGGCGAGATCGTCGTATCTCTGGCACCCAAAAGCGTCAACGAGGACCAAGTCGTCCTGCGTTTCTCCATAAGCGACACGGGGATCGGCATCCCAAAGGACAAACAGGAGGCCATCTTTGACGCCTTTGTTCAGGCCGATAGCTCAACCACACGTCGGTATGGCGGCAGTGGCTTGGGCCTGCCCATCTGCAAGCGGTTGGCAGAAGCCATGGGAGGCCAACTCACCGTGGAGAGCGAACCCGGCCATGGTAGCATCTTTAGCTTCACGTGTCGGCTCGGGCATGCGCAACAAGCCCTCGACAGCGAGACCCCACACATCGAGCCCGCGCCGATTGCGCTACGCGGGCTCCGTGCCCTAGTGGTGGATGACCATGCTACCAACCGACGCATTCTGACGGACCGCCTGGAATCTTGGGGCATGCTTGTCATCACTGCGGAAGATGGCCCTGCCGCGCTGGAAGCCTTGCAAGAGGCCGAGGAGGCGGACGCACCCTTTGGGCTCATCGTCGTGGACACTGTCATGCCCAGTATGGATGGCTATGCGCTAACGCGGGTCATCCGCCAGCGCGAAGCTTGGCGCAACACGCCGCTCCTCATGGTCAGCTCGGACCCGAACGCCGCCGCTTGCCGGGAGGCGGGCATCACGCACTGTCTGCGCAAGCCGCCTACCAACTCGGAGCTATTCGATGCGCTGATGGACGTGCTGGCGGTTGGCCAGCGAGCGACAAAGGTGACCGAGCCAGCGGAAGCCGCTGAGACGGCGTCTCATAAGTTGAGCGTGCTCCTTGCCGAGGACAACCTAGTAAACCAGCGCGTTGCCGCTACGATGCTCCGGCACCGTGGCCACACGGTCGAAATCGTGAGTTCAGGGGCTGAGGCCGTGGACCGAGCGCTGGCCGACAAGTACGACGTCATCCTGATGGACGTCGAGATGCCAGAGATGGACGGCTTGGAAGCTACGCGCCGGATCCGCGCGGCCGAGGCCGAGACCGGCCACCATGTGCCCATCGTCGCCATGACCGCCCACGCCATGCAGGGAGACCGAGAGAGATGCTTGGCCGCCGGTATGGATGCCTACCTGGCCAAACCCATCCGCCAAGAAGAGCTCATCACCACGATCGAAGGCAGACTGGCAGCGCCTCGCAGCGAGACCGCTGCGCCTAGCTTTGAATCCGGCGCTCTACTCAAGACTTTGGGAAACAACGCGGCCGCCACTCACGATATCCTGACCCTGTACCTAGAGGAAGCAGAAAAGGACATACAGT
Source organism: uncultured Anaerolineales bacterium (assembly GCA_964614895.1). GTDB lineage: Bacteria > Chloroflexota > Anaerolineae > UBA1429 > UBA1429 > DAIRUQ01. Next base: position 4,834 of record CAZTMY010000098.1, on the reverse strand, counting down.
ACCTGGAAGAAGCGCTAACCGACGCCAACCTGGATGCCGTCCACCAGAAAGCACACACCCTCAAAGGAGCGTCTGCTACCATTGGCGCCACGGGTCCCGCACAGGCTGCATCCAAGCTGGAGCAGGCCGCCCGCGCGCGCGACGCGCGAGGCGCCTCCGATGCGCTAGCAGAGCTGCGGCAGTCACTGGCGTTCACCACGCCTCTCATCAAGGCGCAATTGCGAGAGCTAGATCCCAAGCTAGAGTAGCTCGCTCAATCGCCGTCGGTAGTGACAAAAGCTCGCCCAGGACACGTTCGGCGGCACATAGTGATCACAGGCCGGCACATAGCCACCCCCGCGGATGACCGGGGCAACGCGGGTTAGCTCTGCATCGATAGCAGATGGTCCCTCTGCCAATGCGTTCTTGTCGATGCCGCCCATCATCCCCAACCGCGGGTATCGGGCGCGCACCTCGGCCACGTCCATGCCTGCCCGCACCTCAAAGGGGTAGAGCACCGTAACGCCGACATTCAGAAGCTGCGGAATGAGGTCCCACACGTTGCCGTCGGTATCCAGCAAGATGATGTCGATACCGCATTGCTGCAAGTAGGCGTTGATACGCCGGTACACCGGTGCCAGAAAGCGTTGGAAGATGGCTGGCGAGACCATACCGCCCCCCTTGTAGCTCATGTCCTCCCAGTAGTACATGCCATCGAGCGCCACCTGCCCCAGCACTTTCTCAAACAACGCCAGCCAGAGCTCGGTGAGATGTGTCAGGATGTCATGGACCAGATCGGGCATGTCGTAGAAAGCATACATCATGCCCTCAAAGCCCATCAGGGTTCGCAGCGACGAGAACACACCCACAAACGGCCCACCCATAATCAGCGGCCAGTCGCGGTCACGGTACAGGGCGAGGTGATGCTGCCAGTCAGCAGGGAAGCGACCTGGCGCATCGGCGCGGAGGCGTTCGTCGCGCAGTCGCTCCCACGAGGCCCTGTCCGTCACGGGCCAGCCAATAACGTGGGGGAGACTGGTGCTATCTTTGCGCACCCGCACGATGTTGCCATCGGGCTCGCGGCGTGTCACCGTGGTATCATCCTCCCGCAGCACCTCGACGGCAAAAGCGGGGCACATCCCCCAGTTTACGTCCACTTTCTCCAGGCCACGGTCAAACCCCAGCTCGGAGCACACGGCTGTATCACGCGGCTCGCTGCGCCGCCAGGGGAATCCCTCGCCCTTGATGCCATCGCCTGCTTGCAACCCAGATGGCTCATCCGGCCGGAGCGATAGCCCCTCTTGGTGCCAACGAGAGACCGTCTCTGTCCAGTAGCCCATCTCCCAGTTCAGAGCGCGGTCCACGGATTCGAATCGCATGCAGGCGAGAAAGCGCTCGCGGGCGTTCATCTCCTCTCCTCTCCCCAGAGACTGAGACCGCGCTCGGTTGACGCGCAACCCAGAGCGTAAGATAATCGGCACCCAATCAGGCAACCACTATAGTACGCATCCGCCGATCTGACCATCGCGTGGAGCATCCGCGGCCACCGTCACCCGGAGCAAGCGACATGAACCCTCTAATCCATCCCACCCCATCTCCCTGTGGCTCGTTCCAAGAAGCCCTACTTCGCTACAAGGCGCTTGTTGCGCGCGAGCCGGACGACATCTGGCCCGAGTGCCACAGCCTCCTGCTTCACCAAGATGGCCCCTCCGATCGCGTCGCCGTGTTCTACCACGGGTACTCGAGCTGCCCGCAGCAGTTTCGCGTGCTGGGCGAGGCGCTCCACTCGCAGGGTTGGAACGTGCTTATTCCCCGCTTTCCGCATCACGGCCACACAGACCGCGCCAGCGACCGCACGCGTCATCTAACCCCCGAGGAGCTCGTGCGCACCGCAGCGGAGGCCGTTGATATCGGCGTTGGCCTGGGTGAGCGCCTTACCGTGGCAGGCCTCTCCATGGGAGGGCTAATGACGGGATGGGCCGCCCAGGTTCGCCCCGAGGTAGAGCACGCCGTGCTGGTAGCACCTGCCTATAACGTGATCCCAGTCCCCCTGGCGCTGGCACGTCCGCTAGCTGCGTTGGCACGTGTATTGCCGGGTATCAACCGCGCGTGGAACCCGGGCGCGGATCCCGACGCGGGGCTGCGCCATGGCTATCCCCACTATAATACCCGCGCCGTGGCCAGCCTGATGACCATCGGCACGATGCTGCTGGCTGAGGCCCGCCGCCAACCACCAGCAGCCCAGCGCGTGAGCCTCATCACCAACGAGAATGACGACTCGGTGGACAATGCAGCCGCGGCCAAAGTGCTGAGTCGATGGGAGCACCTCGGTGCCACTGGGCTGCAGAGCTATGTCTTCCCGCGCAGCATGGGCCTACCACATAACACCATCGAGCCGGAGGAGGGCAGCTTTGACCCGGCAGACACACATCCCATGCTGCTGCATCTGCTGATCACCGGCGAGATCGATCCGCAAGCTTCTGCCAAGGAGGAGAGCCTTCATGCCTGAACCGGCCAATCTACACGATCCGGACATCCTCAAACACACCGTCCTCGACTTTCGGCAAATGAGCACCTTTGTGGAGAATCCGCTGATTTTTGAGCGGGCCGAGGGCGTGCATTACTGGGACACCCAGGGCAAGCACTACTGGGACGGCATCTCGGGCATCTTTGTGGCGGCCGTAGGCCACCGCAATCCGCGAGTGATCCAGGCCCTCAAAGAGCAAATGGAACGGCTCACGTTTGCGCCGCCCCTGCACGGCGCAAACGCTCCAGCCGTCGCCTTTGCCGCGCGGTTGGCCGAGTTAGCGCCGGGCGATCTGAACACCGTCAAGCTGCTATCTAGCGGTTCCGAGGCCACCGAGACGGCCATGAAACTGGCGAGGCAGTTCTGGAAGCAATCCGGAACCCCAACCAAGTTCAAGGTAATCTCGCGGCACTATGGGTATCATGGCGCCACGTTGGGGGCCATGACGGCCACCGGCACACCGACGCGACGGACCCCCTTTGAGCCGCTGCCCGGGGGATTCGTGCATATCCCCACGGTGCACTGCTACCAATGCCCCTTTGAGCGAAGCTATCCCGCGTGCAACGTGTTCTGCGCGCGCTACCTGGCCCAGATCATCGAGATGGAGGGGCCCGAGACCGTCTCGGCGTTCATAGTGGAGCCAGTGGGCAACACCGGAGGCATTCTCGTGCCTCCACCCGAGTACCTCCGCACCATACGAGAGATCTGCGACCGCTACGACGTGCTCCTCATCTTTGACGAGATGATCACCGGCATGGGACGCACCGGGCGCCTGTTTGCCGCCGAGACGTACGGCGTCACGCCCGACATCCTCTGCCTGGGCAAAGGGCTCTCTAGCGGATACGCGCCCCTGGCAGCGACCATCTGGAACGACCGCATCCAGGCCGCGTTCTGGGGGCCGGAGCAGCCTGACATTGCCTTTGGTCATGGGCACACGTTCGCCGGCAACCCGCTCTCGGCGACGGCGGGTATGGCGGTGCTGGACGAGGTCCTCTCGCGCGATCTGCTGGCCAATGCCCGCGCCATGGGCGACTATCTGGGCAAGCGGCTGCGAGAGATGGGCGACCGCTACGGGATCTTTGGCGAGGTGCGCGGCGTAGGGCTATTGTGGGGCGTTGAGCTGGCGCGCGATCCCGCCACGCGTACGCCCTTCCCGCGCGAGATCCGCTTGGGCAAGCGCATCGGCGCGGAGGCCCAAGCCCGTGGGTTGATCCTGCGGCATGATCCCGACTGGTTCGCCCTGGCGCCGCCGCTCATCGTGACCCAGCCCGAGCTGGATGCCATGCTCAGCATCCTGGATGAAAGCATCGCAAAGGTATTGGCCGAGCTGTAACGGAAAGGACTCCGCGTGCCCCAACCCTGCGGCACCTACCGGGCGACATCCCATCGGTCAACGAGCATCGTTGCCCTGTTCAGCAACAAGCCATGCGCGTGGGCAACATTGGCTGCGCTGCTGGCACTGGCGCTCTTTCTCTCGACGCTCCAGTGGGATATCAACGGCAGCCCCTCGCCATACGCAACGGACGTGGGCGAGCTGCAGAATGCTCTGCCGCGCTGGGGCACGATCCACTTTACCGGCTACCCGGTCTATATGATGACGGGCTCGGCTCTTGTGACAAGCTTGCGCTGGCTAGGCGTTTCGCCAGCAGCGGGGGCGTCGCTGCTGTCGGCGCTGTGGGGAGCCTTGGCCATCGCGCTCTTGGCACTGTTGGGCATGGCGCTGGGGGCCCCGGGGGAACTGGCACTACCTTGCGCGTTGCTAGCTGCCGTCTCGACGGCCACTCTGGTGGACGCCTCGCTGGCCGAGATCCACTCGATGACCATGGCCCTCACGGCGGCAAGCCTGCTCTTGGCGATTCGCTTTGGGCAGAGCGGTAAGCGACGAGACTTGTTCTGGTTGGTGCTGGTCTACACCCAAGGGTTAGCACATCAGCGAGCGATGCTCTTTATGGCGCCAGGCCTGCTGATCCTATGCGGTCACCGATGGCGCGTCGCCTGGCGGAACGCCCTGCCCGCCATCGGTTTGGCGCTGCTCGCACCGCTGGCCTATCTCTATCTTCCGCTGCGCGAATGGATGGGCGCTGACTGGACTTTTGGCCAGACGGGAACGTGGCACGGATTCTGGGCCATGTTTCTAGACACCAAGGCAGAGCGCATCATCGCCGTACCCAGCAACCTGAGCGAGCTCGCCGCGCGGCTCCGCACCACAGCAGAGCTCCTCCATGAGGATCTACCGCTACCGCTGATCGCCTTGGGGCTCCTGGGCACGCTGGCACCTTGGGCCCGCGGCCAACGTCGCCTCGCGTTGGGCACAGCTACCACCGCGCT
>CAZTMY010000097.1:0-8534 GCA_964614895.1 uncultured Anaerolineales bacterium | reverse complement strand
CGGGGATCCCATGTACCCGTCTCTGGATCGTAACCTAGGGTCGCTGCCACGGTGCAGCCATGGGCGCCACTCACGTCGAGGTCGTTGCCGAGATGCTTTAGCAGAAGCTTGAACCAGCGCTGCCAAAGCTGGTCAAATGCAATGATAGTCCCGTCCTTGTCTAGAATGATGAGGCGCGGGTCGAAACGATGGCCACAGACGGTCAGCATGGGCGCGTCTCCTTGGTGGGTGATGTCGGAGGCGTGTAGCTCCTTGGGGGCGTCGATCTTTGACATTGCCAACCCACGTGGGTATACTCGCTCGGGTTAGCGCTAGGAGGATCACACCATGGACAAACGGTTGCCGATTGGACTATGGCTGGTGGCTCTATTGCAGTGGATGGCACCGATGATCGGACCTCCGGCGCTGTTGGTTGATGTGCCGCTGGCACTATGGATTGCGATCGCGGTCATCTTTGGGCTCGTGGCGATCAATTTGCTTCGACGGCGCTTCTGGAGTCACACGGCTACCGTCTTTCTTCAGGGCCTCAGCATCGTGGTGCACTTGCTGGTTCTCATCTCGCAGGTCGCCACCATGAGCGAGGCTGGGCCCGTAGTTGACTATGCTATGCTAACGACGTTTACGGCCTCAATGCTGGTCTCTGCTGCGATTCTCTACTATGTGGATCTGCCGGTAGTCCAGGCTGCCATGCAGTGAGGCGTCGCGCTTTCTGCGTGCCTATCAATCAGCGTCTTTGAGGGCAGCTAACGCCAAGGCTGAAGCCACAATCCCCGCCGTCTCTGAGCGCAGGATGCGTCGCCCCAGGCTCACTGGCTCGATGTTGCAACGGGTCGCTTCTTCTACCTCGGCTGGCGAAAAGCCGCCTTCAGGTCCGACGAACAGCGCAATCTGGGATGGTCGCGCTCCCGCTTGTTTGGCTATTGCCTCCAGGATTGGCGATGCTTCTACTGTCGTGTGACAGATCAGCGCTAGGCCGCTGCACTGGGCACAAGCATCACCAAAGTGCATGGGCTCGGCGATCTCTGGTAGACGCGTTCGACGTGACTGCTCGGCGGCCTCGCGTACGATCCGTCCCCAACGTTGCAAGCGGGGAGCAGCCACGCGACCGTTTCTGGCACGTACGGTGTGCTCTGTGACCAGAGGCACGATGCGCGCGACGCCTATCTCGGTGACTTTTTCGAGAAGCCAGGCCATGCGCCGCTCGCGCACCACGGCCTGGTACAGTGTCAGATGGACCGTTGGTTCCACACGCGGGCAACGCTTCCCGATCACCTTGCCCAGGGTCAGGCGCGGCGACACCTCTGCTAGCTCGACGCGGTAGACCATCCCAGAGCCGTCGCACAGCTCCACATGGTCGCCTTGTTTGAGCCTGAGCACACGCGCAATCCGGTGAGCTGTAGCCTCATCGATCTGCACGAACTCTCCGGCGATGGCGTCGGGAGCGACAAAGAATCGTGGCGTCACCCTAGCTCCTCTGGCCGACAAGGGCGATCCAGCCCCCTTCGCTGGTGGTCGCCACGATGTCGATACCCTCCTTCCTGATTCGCTCGCTGACCATGTTGCCTTTCTCTTCCAGGATGCCCGACATTATGACGATGCCGCCGGGTCTCGTGGCCCTGGCTAAAGCGGGCGCCATAGCGATTATCACCTCGGCGAGGATGTTGGCCAGCACCATGTCATAGCCGGTCTTGTCGTGTATGGGTGTTGGGGTGGGGGCGGTCTGTGCCAGTGTGCCCCAGGCTACCCGGACTTGGTCGGCAACGTGATTCCGAGCTGCATTCTCTCGCGTAGCCGTCACGGCCAGCCTATCGTTGTCGATGGCATCGACTAGCAAAGCACCGTGGAGGGCCGAGGCAATGGAGAGGATGCCCGATCCGCAGCCAACGTCCAGGACGCGTTGGCCTTCAGGGGGATGTTCCTCAAGGGCTCGGAGGCAGAGGCGTGTGGTCGCATGCAGTCCAGTGCCAAAGGCCATGCCTGGATCCAGCGTGAGCACCAGATCGCCGGGTTGTGCCTGATAGTCCCACCAGGAAGGCACCACGACCGTGCGCCGTCCGATTCGAAGCGGCCGGAAGCCTTCCTTCCAAGAGGAGGACCAGTCCTCGTAGGCCAGTTCCTGGAACAGGGGTTCCGACACGCTCTCGTCACGTGAGAGAAGCAGCAATGCGATCTCGATCTTGCGGCGAGTCTCGGTATCCGTCGCGGGGATCCATCCCTTGATAGTGACGCGCCCGACTGCTTTGGGAGCTGGGGATGCGCTCTCCTCAATCGCTGCGCCTCCTGGGCAGTTAAGGCTCAAGAGGCGAGCCAGGTCGTCGGCAGCGTCGCGATCCGCCGAAACCGAGACTTGCACCCAGCGCTCAGAGTCCGAGGGCATCACGCAGTTTCTCCACGAACCCCCGCTGTCCTTGTGGGACGACGTCGGTATCCAGCGTAGCGCCTAGCTGTTGCAGGAGGCGTTTCTGTTCATCGTTGAGCTTGGTGGGGATGGCAACATTGACGACGACGATCTGATCGCCGCGGCCGGATCGCCGTAGGTACGGGACCCCCTTGCCGCGGATTCGGAACACGGCGCCGTTCTGTGTTCCCGCAGGAATACGGAGTTCTTCGGTGCCGTCAAGAGTGGGCACCTGGATCAAGTCTCCCAAGGCAGCTTGGGCGATGTTGATCTCGATGTTCAGCAAGATGTCGTTGTCTCGTCGGACAAAATAGGGGTGCTTTTGCGCGTGGAGAAACACATACAGGTTGCCGGGTGGACCACCACGCAACCCGGCTTCTCCCTCGCCGTTTAGGCGGATGCGCGTGCCGTCGTCAACGCCAGGGGGAATGTCAACGGACAGACGCCGCTGACGCTCGACGGTCCCTCGCCCGTGGCACGTGCTACATGGCGTTGTGATAATCTCGCCGCGCCCGCCGCAGCGCGGGCATGTGGTGACGTTGACGAACTGCCCAAAGATTGATTGCTGCGCCCGCCGAATCTGGCCAGTACCATTGCAGTCCGGGCAACGGGTAGGTGTGGTGCCGGGTTCTGCACCACTGCCCTGGCAATCGGGGCACGTCTCTTGTCGGTTGATCTGCACCTCTTTGGTGCAGCCGAACACTGCTTCCTCAAAGGTGATCTGGAGATCCAGCCGCTGGTCCGCGCCCCGCGTGGGTCCCCGTCTCGGGGAACGGTGGCCGCCAAATCCGAACAGGTCCCCAAAGATGTCCTCAAAGCCACCAAAACCGGTGAATCCCTGAAAGCCACCTTGGTCCAGCCCGGCGTGACCAAAACGATCATATCGCGCGCGAGTTTCCCTATCGCCAAGTACTTGGTAGGCTTCGTTGACCTCTTTGAAGCGTGCTTCGGCATCTTTGTCTTTGCTTACATCTGGGTGGTATTTGCGGGCGAGCCGTCGGTACGCCCGACGTATCTCATCTGGGGATGCGTCCCGCGAGACTCCCAGTACCTCATAGTAGTCACGCTTCTCCTCGGTCATCTGTGCGTGAATCCTCGCTCTCTTGCTTCGACCAAAAGCAGGTTAGGGACGTGTTGCTATCCCTAACCTGCTCCTTCGCAGAACCAAACGCCTAGACCTCGTGGAATTCGCCTTCGACGGTGCCTTCTTCGTCATCGCTGCCGGCCTCGCTCTGCCCGCTAGCTTGGCCCTGAGCCCCGGGCTGCTGCTGGTAGGCGGCCTCGCCCACCTTTTGCATGGCTTGCGAGAGCTCATTTTTGCGCCGCTCGATCAAAGAAATGTCTTGGCCCTCCAAGGCCTCACGGACAGCTTTGACTTTGGCTTCGACATCGGTACGAACGTCTTCGGGGACCTTGTCGCCCAGGTCACGCAGTGTCTTTTCGGCTTGGTAGGCAAGCGTATCAGCTTGGTTGCGCTGTTCTACCTCGTTCTTGCGACGACGGTCCTCCGCCTCGTGCTCCTTCGCTTCCCTGACCATACGGTCGATCTCATCCTCGTCAAGTCCGCTGGAGGCTTGGATGGTGATCTTCTGCTCGCGTCCCGTCGCCTTGTCCTTTGCCGAGACGTGTAGGATACCATCTGCGTCGATGTCAAACGTGACTTCAATTTGCGGCAAGCCGCGCGGGGCTGGCGGGATCCCATCCAGCACAAAGGTGCCAAGCTGCTTGTTGTCCGCAGCCATGGGGCGCTCGCCTTGCACGACGTTGATCTGTACCTGTGTCTGGTTGTCAGCGGCCGTCGAGAATATCTGGCTCTTGCGTGTTGGGATCGTCGTGTTGCGCTCGATCAGAGGCGTTGCCACGCCCCCCAGAGTTTCGATACCCAGCGTGAGAGGCGTTACGTCTAGCAAGAGCACATCGCTTACGTCGCCGGCGAGTACGCCAGCCTGGATAGCGGCGCCGATCGACACCACCTCATCAGGGTTGATGCCCTTGTGTGGCGCCTTGCCAAAGAATTCCTCGACACGTCGTTGCACCATTGGCATGCGCGTTTGTCCACCAACAAGGATTACCTCGTTGATGTCGCCCTTGGTTAGGTTGGCGTCTTCCAAGGCTTTCTGGCATGGCCCTAGGGTCCGTTCCACGAGATCATCCACTAGCTGTTCCAGTTTGGAGCGCGTTAGCGTCAGATTCAGATGTTTGGGGCCATTAGCGTCAGCCGTGATGAACGGCAGGTTGATCTCGGTTTGCTGCGTGGTCGAGAGCTCGATCTTGGCCTTCTCGGCAGCATCCTTCAGACGCTGCAACGCCATGCGGTCGTTGCGCAGATCGATGCCCTGGTCCTTCCGGAACTCGTCCACCATCCAATTGATGATGCGTTGGTCAAAGTCATCGCCACCCAGGAACGTATCGCCGTTTGTGGACTTGACCTCAAAGACCCCCTCACCAAGATCCAGAATGGAGATATCGAACGTGCCACCACCCAGGTCATAAACGGCAATGCACTCGTCTTGTTTCTTGTCCAGACCGTAGGCAAGGGCAGAGGCTGTAGGCTCGTTGATGATGCGGCGCACGTTCAATCCCGCGATCCGTCCGGCGTCCTTGGTGGCCTGGCGCTGCGAATCGTTAAAGTAGGCGGGAACCGTGATCACGGCGTCGGTCACCGTCTCTCCGAGGTACGCCTCGGCGTCTCTCTTGAGCTTGCTCAGTATCATGGCCGAGATCTCGGGGGGCGAGTATTCCTTACCTCCCATCACTACCCAAGCGTCACCGTTATCGGCCTCTTTGATCTTGTAAGGCAGTACCTTGATGGCCTTCTGGACTTCAGGGTCGGAGTACTTGCGCCCCATCAGGCGCTTGACGGAAAAGATGGTATTGTCAGGATTGGTGATGGCCTGACGGCGGGCGATGCGTCCTTCCATGCGCTCGCCGGTCTTGGGGTTCACGGCCACAACGGACGGGCACAAGCGCTCGCCCTCTGCTGTCGGAATCACGGTCGGCTCGCTACCTTCCATCACCGAGACTACAGAGTTGGTCGTACCCAAATCAATTCCAATGATCTTGCCCATCTGCTTTACCTCCAGTAATGTTCGTTAGATTGCATCGGTCGCTTCCTGTGCCTCGGAGCCGGTCGAGACCTTGACCTTTGCGGGCCGGATGACCAGTTCGCCCAGTTTATAGCCCTTCTCCAGGACATCGATGACCGTGCCTTCTGGGTACGTGTCGCTTGGCTCTGTGAGCAGGCTCTCGTGGACGGCGGGGTCAAAGGCTACGCCTTCTGCCTCGATCTCAACGATGCCGTAGCCATGGAGAAGCCGCTCGAGTTTCTGCTCGATCATCATTACGCCCTTGGCCCAATCGGCATTGGCGTCACTCTCGGGCAGGTTTGCCACTGCCCGACGGAGGTCGTCAGCAATCGGCAAAAGCTGGCGAACCACGTCTGCTGTGAGCTGATGAGCCTGACGTTCCTGATCACGCGCTTGGCGCTTGCGGTAATTGTCAAAGGCGGCGACGCTACGGCGGTACTTGTCAAGGTACTCGGCACACTGGGCCTGGGCTTGCGCCAGCTCTTGACGGAGTGCTTCGAGGTCGAGGATCTCAGAGTTAGCCGTTTCCTCAGAAGCTTTTTCAGTTTGTCCTGTTAGATCTTTTGGTTGTTCTTCTATATTGTCTATTGCCACTGTCTTGTGAAACTCCCTGACCTTATCTAGTTACCAAACACGTCTTGAATGAGCTGATCCATCAGTGCCGTTACATAGCGCACGGCTGAGATGCCGCGTCCGTATGCCATGCGTGTAGGACCGAGCACACCAAGCACACCACTAGCCTTGCCGCGGAGCCCATAAGGCGACAGGATCATGGAGAGATCCTCAAAGCCGCCGTACGCGCCTTCGCTTCCAATGATGATCTGAATCCCGGAGGCGCCAAGCATGCGCGTCAGGATAGCATCAAGCAGCCGTTGTTGCTCAAATAGCCGTAGGATCTGCTCCCGTTTCTCTACATCCACGAATTCTGGCTCACCCAGCACTTGCAGGAGCCCATCGCGGTAGATCTCGTGGGTAGCTCTGCGCTCTGCTCCCCGCATTACCGGGAGAACCCTGTCAAGGACCGAAGCAGCGATGCCTCGCAGCGCAGTCAGCTCCGGGTGGGTGCTCGCCTGGATCTCACGCAGGGTCATGCCAAAGAGCAGGCTGTTGAGCCTGCTCGAGATCTTGCTGAGCTCATCCTGGTCGATCACGTCGCTCAGCATAAGCATCTCTTGGTGAATGCTGCCATCTTGAAGGACGAGGATCATCAGGCAGGTCGCATCGTTGATCGAAATCAGCTCCAGATGGCGAAAGCGCGCGTTGGTAGCGTGTGGTGGCGTTACCAGCGATGCCGCGCGCGCGGTGTGTGCCAGAACGGCTGCCGTGAGTCGTGCCCACTGGTCCATGTCAAGACGCAGCTGATGGAACTGGTGCTGAATCATCCGTTGCTCGGGCACCGGAAGATCAGTCCGTTCGATCAAGTGCTCGACATAGTAGCGGTACCCTTGCGCCGTAGGCACCCGTCCCGCCGATGTGTAGGGCTGGGTGAGATAGCCCGCGTTCTCCAACGCCACCAGTTCGTTGCGAATGGTTGCTGTGCTCATGCCCAGGCTCCCTGCGGATTGGACACTGCTAGAGCCTACTGGCGCGGCCGTATCGATATAGCGCTCCACGACAATCTTGAGAATGTCGCGCTGGCGCGGCGTGAGGATCACGCCATTTTCAGGTTGCGGTTCCAATGCCATGGGATCGCCCTTATTACACATTAGGCGTTAGCAATCTGACCACCGAAGTGCCAAAATGATAGCACCCGGCCCGCTGATGTGTCAAGATTGCTGCCCTCGAATCCACTTCTGAGCCTTCAAATTGCCAAGGAATGGTCATTATCGTAAACTTTTTAGCACTCCAAGGTAGAGACTGCTAAGATGATACCACGGTTGGACATGCCTGTCAACTGGTGGCGCCGTGCTAGTACTATACTTCTTGACGTAGAACCAGGGAACGCAGTCCATTGCGCAGCCTCCTGGCAGCCGCTATAATATCAGTAAGGGACGCTTCGCCTGTCCAAGGGCGAGATGCATCCCATGCGCGTATCTCACCCGCTTGCCAGCGGGAACCTTTTCGCAGCCACACGCGTCTGGCCTACGGGGTGCCATACATCGACCGAAGGAGGCTACGATGTTCACCAAGTCCTTGCACGCGTTGATACTGGGAACTCTTGTGTTGGGCATGTTGCTCGGTTCATCGCCAGGTGGCCGCGTGAACGCTCAAGAGATCACCCCCACTCCCTCCGCAGAAGAGACCTCCCAGCCGGAGGAGAGCGAAGCGGTTGAGGAGGCTGCTGCGCCGGAAGAGACAGCAGAGATAGAGGAGGAAGCAGTGGCCGCCAAGCTGGATGCACTTGACACGCCGGGCGAGCTGCAGGAGCGCTCGGTGGCCCTGACTGTATATAACCAAGACTTGGGTCTGGTGAAGGACCTACGCTCGTTGACCTTGGAAGAGGGCCACAACGAGGTACGTTTCACGGACGTACCCTCCGGCATCGACCCTACCAGTGTTCATGTGAGTGCCAGCGACCCAAGCAGCGTCACATTCCTTGAGCAGAACTATGAGTATGACCTAGTGAGCAGCCGGAAGCTCCTGCAAAAGTACGTTGATCAGACTATTGCTCTCACTACCACCGAGGGCCAAGAGATCACCGGCACGCTGCTCTCGGGCGCCGACGACATCATCCTCGCCACCGAGGACGGCGTTCGCATGATTCGGCTCTCCGAGGTGCAAGAGTTCGCCTTCCCCGCGTTGCCAGAGGGGCTCATTACGCGCCCGACCTTGGTCTGGTTGGTCGATGCAGCAACCGGCGGGACTGTGCCGGTGCAGGTAACCTACTTGACCAGCGGGATCACGTGGCGAGCCGACTATATTGCCATGCTCACGGACGACGATAAAGCGCTGGATCTCACCGGATGGGTGACGGTCGATAACCGAAGCGGCGCCACCTATCCAGACGCCAAGCTCAAGCTGGTAGCTGGCGAGGTGAACGTAGTGAGCAAGCCAGAAATGGTCAAGGAATTCATGGCGAGACCGACAGCGCAAGCTGCGGCACCTGCCGT
>CAZTMY010000096.1:0-8542 GCA_964614895.1 uncultured Anaerolineales bacterium | reverse complement strand
CTTCCGCTGGGAGGACGATGGCACAGGCCAACATGCCGTCGCCGAGCATGTCACCGGCGAGCTTACGCTCATGTGGTGATGGGTGCGAGATCAACGCAGGAGAGAGCGCTCACCAGGCAAAAGATGCAAGACGAAACGAGACCACTACTCGAAGACGTCCACTACGTCAGGTAGCGGCCAACCAAGCGGCCGACCCTCGCGGAGCATGCGCACTTCCGTGTGCCCAACGCCCTCGACGGCAGCCACGATCGCGTCGTCATCCAGGCCATCGTCGATTAACCGCTCCGCCTCGCGCCACGCTGACGCGCGTTGCCGGTTCAGCGCGGCCACGCGAGGCGCATCGGCGTAGAGCTCGTAGGCCCCCGCGAGGATCGCGTCTGCCAGTGCCGCTTCGGACGCCACCGGTGCGTCTAGACGGATGGCATACAGGCCGACAGCGTCTAGTCTGTGAGCATCCGAGGTGGCTACCTTCCGAAAGCCGCGCCTCTCGGCCAACGCCACGGCCCTCTGATGCGCACCGCGATGCATGTGCAGGCTATACACCTCCACCGCGTCAAAAGGCAACTGATCGAGGCCCTCCGTCCCATAGCCAGCGCGATAAGGATGCGCGGCAATCACGATGCCACCCCGAGCATGCGCCTCCGTCACTACCGCCTCGGCCGGTATCCGCGGCGCGAACCAGTCCGTGCCCTCCGCACCGATGACCAGCACATCCCCCGAGCTTTCCGTGCTGATCTCCACACCCGTGAACAGCCGCACAGATGGGAAGAGGCGCTGCAGCTCGGCGAGCTCGCCTCGCCCCCACACAACGTGATGCTCGGTGAATACCAACGCATCCAGACCATAACGTTGAGCCGCAGCAACCATCTCTTCTGGTTCGCTGCGGCCGCACGCAGAATGGCGCCGTGTGTGCACATGTATGTCGATCCGCAAGACCTCGCCCTCTCTTGGCTCTTCCGCTAGTCCTCTGTCGGCGCAACTCCGCTGTAGATCTGCTCGTTGCGGAGATGTTCCTCGTACGTCCGCGCAAAGACGTGCTGGCCGGAGCCATCGCGCTTGGAGTAAAAGAACAAATAGTCGGTATCGGCGGGCTCCAGTACGGCCTGAATGGACGCGATGCGTGGGCTGCAGATCGGGCCAGGCGGGAGCCCCGAGTTCAGGAACGTGTTGTAAGGCGACTCGACCGTGATGGCCTCTTCCTGGGCCATCGGTTCCCAGCACTTGAGCTCGCCGTCCCCGCCTTCGACGCAACCTTTGGCGTACTGCACCGTCGGGTCAGCTTGCAGAAGCATCCCCTCTTGAAGCCGATTGAGATAGACGCTGGCGATGAGGGGCCGCTCCTCATCCAGCACGGCTTCACGCTCGACGATGGACGCAAGCGTCACCACCTGGTACATCGTCAGGCCACGCTTGACCGCCTTGTCCGCCATCTCGTCAGTGACCTTTGCAGCGACCAGCGATACCATCCGGGCCACCACATCCTCGGGCGAGCTGCCCGTGTCGAACCGGTATGTCTCGGGATAGAGATAGCCCTCCAGGCCCGCTGGAGCTGGCTCCGGCATGCCCTGCATTGCCATGTAGCGGATGTCCATGCTTGCCACCGCATCGAGGAATTCCTGTTCCGACCGGATGACACCCTTTTCCGAGAGCCGCCGGGCCACTTGCTCTGCCCGCCAACCCTCTGGAATGGTCACGATCACATCGGGCACGCGCCCTACTTGGAACTCTCGCATGATCTCGCCCATAGTCATGTTCCGACGGAGAGTGTAGGCTCCAGCCTCGATCTCACGATCCAAACCCTCAGCCTGCAACACGCGCCGGAACACCGTCGCATCGCTGATCAATCCGGCGTTCTCCAATCGCAACGACACGGACCAGAGCGTCTCGCCTCGCTCGATGACAAATTGCTCCGAACGATCGTCACCCGGGGCCACCGGCGTCATTACCAGATCTCGCTTGGGCAGAAGGTATACATCCCAGAAAGCCTTCTCCAGCTTGTCTGCGGTGAGCGAGATCGTCACTGGGGCGGCGTCCTTCGCAGCGCTGGACCAGAGGTAAATTCCAGCACCCCCCAGGACCAGGCAAACAGCCGAGATACCAACGACCAGGGTCACCAGCCGTAGGAGGATACGGATTGCACCGGCTCTGACCGCGTTCATGCGCTCTGTTCCTCTGCCATCTCGTTGAGAAAGCTCTGTAGGATGACCGCAGCCGCGAGGGCATCGAGATCATCCCTCCGGCGGCTTCCACCCGACTCTTGGGAGAGCTCCCGCGCCCGTATGGTGCTGCCGCGTTCATCGTAGCGGATGATGGGAATGTCCACGTGTTGTTCCAGGCCCCGGACATACGCCGCGGTAGATCGCACCTGAGCGCCCTCGGATCCGTCTGGCAGAAGCGGCCACCCCACCACGATGGTACCTATGCAGTATTCTGAAACCAGCTCTCCGATCCGGAGGAAGCTGGCCGACCCGCGCACACGCGCGAGCACCTCCAGCGGCCGTGCCACCAAGCCGCCAGCATCGCTGACAGCCACACCAATGCGCTCATCGCCGACATCGAGCGCCAGATAGCGCACTAGCCG
Organism: uncultured Anaerolineales bacterium; assembly: GCA_964614895.1. GTDB lineage: Bacteria > Chloroflexota > Anaerolineae > UBA1429 > UBA1429 > DAIRUQ01. The sequence continues at coordinate 5,961 of CAZTMY010000096.1, read as the reverse complement.
GCCGCCGTCATGATCACGTTCACGCGTCCAGGCAGGATCGGGAGCCGTTCCCACCAAGTGGGCGTGATGCGGATGCTAGGCTCATCCACGAGTTCGATGCGTTCAGCCAGCATCTCGGCTGCCTCATGTGGCTCCCTGCCCCGCAACCAGGAGCGCACCTGGGCCTCGGTCACAGCAGGACCGAGGCTGCCACGCGCCACTACCTTGAACACGAACACATCCCCCGTATACTCGGCGTCAGGCGCGCGTATCACCACCAAGCTATCGGGCAGAACCCGGAAGGCGTCGTCGGTCTGGGCCTCGAGCATGCGGATAGCCAGATCATCTAGGGCGTTCCCGTCCACCGCCAGGGCTCTGGCGACCACCCGCATCTCACCGGTCACATAGTCGCTCCGCGCACCGGGATCCTGATCAGACACAAATGACATGACCTGGATATCATTATCGGTCATGCTCTGAACCGGGACAAACTCTCCCGGTTCGATCTGCCCCTTGAGCTCTTTGAACGCTTGACGGTAAAGCTGCTGCCAAAGCGTGTCGCGCAGCAAGTTGATGTCCTCGACCGCAACAACCGGCACCGCCTTATCAGTCCCGCCCCTAACGGGCGCATCGTTGATCACCTCGACCCGATTCGCCAGCGCATCCTCGACCACTGTGATCGTGAAAGCTCCCACGTTGCTGGAGGATCCAGGCTCCATGGCCATGATGCCCACGCGCCGGTGCGCAAAGAGCTCGGCGGGCAGCACGACCTCGGCCATGGTGTAGAACCTCGCAACCTTGCCCTCAGCCGATCGCACTACCGTCCCCTTGGGGACAACGACTTCCTCCCGTGTGCGGTTCACCAGCACGATCTCACCCGAGGCATGCTCTCCTGGCACCCAGTCGCTACCAGACGCTGGCACCTGGCCTCTCCCGGAAACGATCGCCTGCACGCGCCGTGCCGGGATGATTGCCCGGCCATAGTCGATGGTAACCAGCCGCGGGTTAGCCGTGGCGGTGAAAGAGACAGCCACATCGTGCACCACCGGGTGCAGCGTCACCTCAGCCTGCGGGATCATCAACAGCATTACCCCAGCCGTTAACGCGATAACCACGGCAGTCCCAACCAGAGCAAGCAACGCTGGGCCTACCCCCAAGTGCCGCGGACGCCTGCGACCACGGAGGCCGACACCACCCTTGACGGGCAAAACTCGCGCGGCCAGTCCGGTGGCGTCCTCGCGCCGCTGCCGCCGGTAGCGACGTAGCCGCCGGGGCACCCAGGCATAAGTGGGGATACCAGCTTCGCGCGCGAGCATCCGGGTGTTGCTGTGGATCGTCACCAGCCGCAAATCGAGGGCGTACGAGCGTGCCACACGCGCGATGAGCTTGAGCCGTAGCAGGTCGTTAGTGAGCCGCATGCCCCAAGGCGCCACCAACCACACCTGAGCCCCGGGCGTAGCGCTGGACAGCAGCTCGCGGATGCTTTCGATGCTATCCGCGCGGTTGAGGTAGATGACCTCAGTGGGCTTCACACGTCCCCCTCATCTCAGCAAGCGGCCAATCCCCCCGCCCGCGCTAGGTCGAATAGCCTCCATCAGCATCCGATCCAAGTTCGTCTCGTCCCGATACACCCGAGCTGCGTGCCGGGCCAAAGCACGCGTCAGCCGGTAGCCCGGGTCATCGGCCTGAGCGGTACAGTCCAACACGTTAGCGATAACGCCCGGCACGATCGTCTTGACCTCCGGACATCGTCCAAAGGGCAAGGCACGCTCCCAGTAGGGGTGCGCCAGGGCGTTCTTTGCCTCGGGCATCCGCCGGGTCATATCAACAAACCAGACGCGATGGGGGTAGCTCTCGGCCGGGTGCGTCTGCTGCACCGTCTCGGCCAGCGTGCCCATCCATCGGCGCAAGCCGCTCCAGAAGGCCAACGCCACGCGCTCTTCTACGTCCGGCCTCAGGTGCCGCGCTCGGTAGACACGCATTAGCGCGTTAACCTGACGCTCTGCGAAATCCACGCCCTTGGCCACAACGCCCAGCACCTGGCGCTCACCAAACGGGACGCTCGCTACCCAACGAGGTCTCCCCCACACCACCTCCGAGACGAGCGAGTGCTCCTCGCCTAGGGTCACCAGCAGGGCCCGCGTATCTGGCACCGCGGAGGCCAGTGCCATCTGATCAGGCACAATACAACGCAGCTCGAGATCGAGCCGCTCGGCCAGGATCTCCAACGCCCTCACCCACACGTGAGGGGCCGTCGCAAAGCAAGCTTGGGCCTCCAACACTCGACCGTGTAGACCCACCGGGTCCAAGACGATCTTGCCATCCACCAAGGTCTCGGCTACGCCCCCCCACACGATATCGCGATCAATCTTGGGCTCATCGCCATCCAACTGATCCTGGGCTTGCCGGAGCGTCCGCTTGACCACGGATGTCAGCTCTTGCTCGGTCACCCGCTCTCGCGGATTGCAGGGCCGATCCGCCAACACAGCCAAAGAGCTGCCAAGTGGCGCCGGCAACGAGATGCTGACCTCATCCGCAACCACCTTGCGTCCGACGGCTTGGCGGGTCATCTCCTCGGCCTCGCTCAGAGCGCGTTCGCATCCGGCCGCCAATCGATCCACGTCAGGCTGTCCGCTGGGCCCCAGGTCGTGAACGGGCGCCGTAGCCACGCCAAGCAGCTGAGCTGACCCGCCGCTCAGCTCTACCACCGCCCCTCGGACGTGGTGCCGCTCCAGCGTAAGCAAGCTGTGATAAACGCGCCCCTTGTTCGACGCCGTCGTTGAGCCCCGGAGCCAACCCATAGTCACCCGCCCCGTATCGCTGCTTAGGCCAGCATTTCAGCGATCAGCTCGGGAATGCTGGCAATGGCATCATCCAGGGCGTCGGCGTCACGGCCACCGGCTTGGGCCATGTTGGGCCGCCCTCCTCCGCCACCACCCATCGCCTTGGCCGCAACGCTTGCCAGCTTGCCGGCATGTAACCCCTGCTGGACCAGATCCTCCGTGATGCCGTCCACGAGCAACGGCTTCTCGCTCACCACTGCCCCCAGCGCCACCACAGCGCTGCCCAGTTTGCTTCGGAAACGGTCCACCATCTCTCGCAAGGCGTCGACGCTGCCGGCCTTCACGATGGTTGCCAGCACGCAAACCCCAGCCACGTCGCGCGCTTCCCTGAGAAGCGCATCCACGCGATGCGCGGCTAGCGCCCGCTCGAGCTCTTGAACGCGACGGGCCAGCTCCCGATTTTGCTCTTGAAGTGAGCGCAGACGCTCTACCTCTTCACCTGGAGCGGCACCTAGCTCCTCGCGCAAAGCGTCCAGCGTACGCAGCCGTTGGCGAACCATCGTCTCCGCTGCCTCTCCGGTCAAGGCCTCGATACGCCGCAATCCCGATCCGACGCTCGACTCGCTCAGAATTACGAAACTGCCGATGTCGCCCGAGCGCGTCACATGGGTTCCACCACAAAGCTCTTTGCTGAACCCCTCAACCGACACCATACGCACGCGATCGCCATACTTTTCGCCGAACAGCGCCATGGCCCCCGCTTCCACGGCCTCGTTGAAACCCATCTCGCAAGTCACTACCGGCCGATTGGCGCGGATCTCGCGGTTGACGATGCGCTCTACTTGATCAAGTTCATCGCGCGTCATCGCCGATAGGTGACTGAAGTCAAAGCGCAGTCGCTCCGGCGTCACCAGCGAACCTGCCTGCGCAGCGTGATCGCCCAGCACCTCCCAAAGTGCCCGATGCAGCAAGTGTGTCGCTGTATGGTTGCGAGCTACCGCCGCGCGGTGTTTGTCGTCTACGCGGGCCTCCACCGCATCACCTACAGCGAGGCTTCCCTCGACGACACGGCCCCGATGCACGGTGAGGCCAGACACCGGGTGATCGGCCGTCTCGACAGCGATGCGCCCATTGGGCCCTACCAGCACGCCACGGTCTCCCACTTGCCCACCTGACTCGCCGTAGAAAGGTGTGCGATCGAGCACCACCTCGACCTCGCCACCCTCCCCGACTTGGTCGACGGGCGAGCCGTCAACGACTATGGCCACGACCCGCGCCGCGCAAGCAAGCTGGTGATAGCCGACGAACTTGGTGGGCGGCAGCGTGAGCTCACGGTAGAGCTCTCCGCGCTCGTCGCTCGCGAACTGCTGCGCCGCGCGCGCGCGGGCCCGTTGCCTCTCCATGGCCTCGCGAAACCCCTCTTCGTCGACGGTGAAACCGAGCTCCGTCGCCGCGTCGCGCGTCAGCTCCAGAGGGAAGCCATAGGTATCGTAGAGACGGAACGCCTCCTCGCCGGGCACCACGCTTGAACCCGCGCGGCGAGCCTCTTCCAGGACATCGTCCAGACGCGCTAATCCTACCCCTAGCTGTGAGAGAAAGCGCTCCTCCTCCTGCCGAACCACGTCCTGGATAAAGGTCGCACGTTGACGTAGCTCAGTGTAGTGGTCACCCATCATCTCGATGACGGTGGCCACCGTCTCGGCCAGGAAGGGACGATCGAACCCTAGACGACGTCCGTAGCGAGCGGCGCGTCGAAGGATCATCCGGGTCACATATCCGCGCCCCTCGTTGGACGGAAGCACCCCATCACCGACGAGGAATGCCACCGCCCGGCTGTGATCCGCGATGACGCGATAGGCGACAACCTGCTCACGCATGGTCGGCTCGTCATCGCCCAACAATTCGCGCGTGCGTTCCATGATGGGCGCAAAGAGGTCCGTATCATAGTTGCTTTCAGCCCCCTGCAGGATAGCGGTGATCCGCTCGAGGCCCATGCCCGTATCTATGCTGGGTCTAGGCAGGGGGTGCACCTGGCCATCAGCGTTGCGATCGAACTGCATAAAGACCAGGTTCCAGATCTCTAGCCAGCGATCGCACTCGTGGAGCGGGCTGCAATCAGATCGCCCGCACGTGCATGCTTCAGGGCCACGATCGTACAGAATCTCAGAGCAAGGGCCACACGGGCCCGTATCCCCCATGGACCAGAAATTCTCTTTCTCGCCCAAGCGAGTGATACGCTTCGCTGGCACACCCGCCACGGTTTGCCACAGTTCAAAGGCCTCGTCATCCTCCTCAAACACGGTCGGCCACAGCCGATCGCGGTCCAAGGCCAGTTCATCGACCAGGAAGGTCCAGGCGAACTCGATGGCTTCCCGCTTAAAGTAATCGCCAAAGGAAAAGTTCCCCAGCATCTCAAAGAACGTGTGATGCCGTGGCGATGGCCCCACCGATTCGAGGTCGTTGTGCTTGCCGCTCACGCGCATGCACTTCTGGGAAGAGGCAGCCCGATTATAGCCCCGCTCCTCCAAGCCGAGAAAGACATCCTTGAAGGGCACCATCCCCGCGTTCGTAAAGAGCAGGGTTGGATCATTCCCAGGCACCAACGAGGCACTGGATACAACGGTGTGCCCCCTAGAAGCGAAAAAGGACAGGAACTTGGCGCGAATATCGGCGCTCGTGAGCATACGACCTCTCTCTGAACCGCGTGAGGCAACCGATGTTAGATTCTAGGGTATCGTTTAGGGAGTGTCAAACCTTGAGGCGCTCCAAAACAGCCAAAAGCGCCGCGACATGGAGCCGCGGCGCCATCTGATCAAAATGAGTTGGAGGGTACGCGCGCTTAGGCAGCTGCGCCCACCGGCTTGGGGGTCACATCACGACGGTTACGCACCGCATCTTCGGTCACCACATAGCGGGAAACCTCGGGCCGTGAGGGCAGCTCGTACATCACGTCGAGAAGCGTCTCCTCGATGATCGTCCGCAACCCACGGGCACCCATCTTGTGGTGCATGGCCTCCTCCGCGGCTGCTCGCATCGCCCCCTCGCTGAACTCGAGATCTACCCCGTCGATGGCAAACAGCTTGGCGTACTGCCTGACGAGCGCGTTCTTGGGCTCTTGCAGGATCCGCACCAACGCATCCTCGTCCAGCTCATCGACGCTGACCACGACGGGCAATCGCCCGACAAACTCGGGGATCAA
>CAZTMY010000095.1:0-8569 GCA_964614895.1 uncultured Anaerolineales bacterium | reverse complement strand
TGGCAGTCCCGAGGCGTACGCTGCAGCCAACTTTGAGCAGACGGTTGCTGACAACTCGGGCGATTACACTGTGGTCCGGATCGTCGCTCGCTCCGATTTGTCCACCAACGTCGCCTATCCCCTGCACCTGGACGCATTGCCTCCAGAGGCAAAGAGTGCGCTTGCGCCTTGGGATGACTGGATTCAATCCGACAATCCGGCCATAGCGTCGCAGGCGGCCGCCCTGGTGACTGGGGCCTCGCGCGAGGATGTGGCCGTGGTGCGTGTGGTGGGGTGGGTGCGAGCGCACACCCGCTACGAGCAGGGCTGCACGGACAACGACGCGCTCAGCGTGTTCAACTCGGGTGTGGCCGAACGGGAAGGGTTTGCCACCCTGAGCTGCGCCCTGCTGCGGGCCGCAGGTATCCCGGCGAGGTATGTCCAGGGCGCCATGCTGCCCGGCGACCTGGCTGATGAGCCTGGGGACAGCCCTCACGGGACGCCGCACGCCTGGTTGGAGATCTACTATCCCGATGTGGGCTGGATCGCTTCCGACCCGCAGTTCACAGTGAACTGGATTGACAGCGCACATCTGCGGCATGGGTTCCAGGGCGTCGGGCAGCCGGGCGTTGTCATCACCCGGGTGTCTCACCTAGATCAGCTCACCTACGTCTATGATCAGCGCACTCCCTACGTCGTGGCCCACGATGAGCCGAGCTTGCGCGCGGCCTACACGCCTGGCGGGGGTGGGTTCCCGCTCCGCACCGACCTCGATGGCGCTCATTGGCGTGTTACGGAAGATGATCCCTGTATGGAGGTCGCTGCCACCGTGGCGAACGACCGCACCTGCGGCGCCGATTGGACGCTGACGGAGGACGCGCCCTGGTTGACGCTTGCGCCGAGCAGCGGCTCTGGAGAGGGGCAAGTGACGGCCACGATTGACGCCAGCGAGCTCCCAGCAGGGAGCTATGCCGCGAGTTTCTTGCTGGCTGCTCCGGCCGATCCCATTTGCAGTCCTCCGGCCCAAGCGCTAACGTATACCTTTGCCATCGAGTTGGAGGTGACTGAGCGACCGGGCTTGGCGCTACCTCTGCTATGTCGCGATTGGCGGGGGAGCGATGTTTGAGGCCTGTCTCCTGGTAGCCTAGAATGGCTGTGGGAGGGACCATGGATCCGCTGGCGCGAGAGCTGGCCGCACATTTTCGAGACTTGATGTCGCAGGTCGGCCTGGCCGAGGGCGGTCGTCTTCTCGTCGCCCTGTCGGGCGGTCCCGATTCCCTATGTCTGGCGCACCTTCTCTGGAGTCTTCGTGCTCAGTTGAGCCTGAAGGTGGTCGCCGCACACCTCGATCATGGCATCCGGCAAACCAGCGCTGCCGAATCTGATCAGGTAAGCCGGCTCTGTGAGGCCTGGGGCATGCCCTGTCTCACGGAACGGGCTGATGTGCCCGCTCTTGCCGCTGATTGGGGCGTCTCCCTAGAGGTGGCAGCCCGCCGCGCTCGCTACACGTTTCTCGCGCAGGTTGCTCGGGAGCGGTGCTGCCCCGCTATCGCCGTGGCGCATCATGCGGATGATCAGGTAGAGACCGTGCTGTTGTGCCTGCTGCGTGGGGCAGGCCCCGGTGGGCTTGGCGGTATGCGGCCCGTCGCGTTGCTGGATCCGGCGTTCGATCAAACGGATGTCCCTGACGGCCAGCGGCTGCAGCTCGTGAGGCCGCTGCTAGGTGTTCCGAGCGACGAGATCGAGGCCTACTGCCGGAGGAATGGGCTGGTCCCTATCCGTGATGCTAGCAACAGGGACCAGAGCACGCCACGAAACTGGCTGCGCCACATGGTGATACCTGCCCTCAAGGAGCGCGTACCTTCACTGACCCAGAGCGTGGGCCGCACGGCGGACATCCTGGCGGTGGAGGATGACCTGATCGTTGAGTTGGCTGCCGAGGCGTGGTCGCGATGCGTGAAGGACGTATCTCAGGAGAGAGTCATTCTGGATCTCCAGGTGCTCCGCCGTGAGCATCTTGCCCTTGTGCGGCGTCTCATCCGGAGCGCGTATGGTAGCGTGACAGGATCCTTGCATGACTTGAGTTGGCGCCATGTGCGTGCCGTCGAGGAGCTGATCGCTAATGGTCAAGTGGGCAGTGTGACGATGCTGCCGGTAGGTATCAGGGCGGAGATCGGCTACGATCGGCTCTTTGTGGGGCGTGGGACCTGGCCCGACACGGGAGCATGGCGCCCGCTTCTGAGTGATCAAGAGCCGGTGACGTTCTCCTGGCCGGGGATCGTCCGACCACCGGGTTGCGATTGGCGTCTGGAGATGCGCACCCTGGCCACGAGCGAGCTCCCAGTTGGTTGGCGTCGCTCGTTCGACAAGTGGCTGGCTCGCTTGGACGCGTCGCTGCTGCCCACAGAGCTAATGCTGCGTGCGCGACGTCCCGGCGACCGGCTGCGCCCACTGGGGATGGAGGGCACACAGTCCGTGCAGGATCTGTTCGTGGACAGGCGGATCCCTAAGCGCTGGCGTGACCAGGCCCCCCTCTTGGTTGCTGGCGAGGCGATTCTCTGGGTTATCGGGTGTCGTCTGGCGGCTGATGCGGCCATCACGGACCAGACGACGTGGGTGCTGGAACTCAAGGTGGTGCGCGATGACGTCTGAGGGAGCGGCGCCGGCCGGTTGCGACGTCGTCCTCAAACCAGGTCGCGACAAGAGCGCCCGGAACCGACATCCCTGGGTGTTCTCAGGAGCGATCGCGCGGGTTATCGGCGATCCCGAAGCCGGCGAGGCTGTGCGCGTGCTGGATCACCGCGGGCGATTCGTGGCCTTTGGGTACCACAATCGGCATTCGCAGATCCGCGTCCGTCTGATGAGCTGGGATCCATCTCGCCCGGCAGACGACTCACTCTGGCGCCAACTGCTGGAGGAGTCGATTGACCGGCGGAGATCACTCTTGGCCAGCGGGAAGGTCACCGCCTGCCGATTGGTCTATGCAGAATCGGATGGTATGCCTGGCTTGATCCTGGATCGGTATGGCGACTGGCTGGTGTTGCAAGCGCTGGCAGCCGGCGTGGAGCGGCGCAAGTTGAGGCTAGCCGAGGCCGCTCTTGAGCTCACCGGGGCTCGCGGGGTGTACGAGCGCAGCGATGTGGATGTGCGACGGCACGAGGGGCTTGGCGAGATGGCTGGCGCCCTGCTTGGTGAGGAACCGCCGCACCGCGTAAAAGTCCTGGAGCATGGTATCCGTTGGCTGGTGGATGTTCGGGAGGGCCAAAAGACGGGCTTCTATCTCGATCAGCGCGAGAACCGACGGCGGCTACGAGCCTACGCTGCGGGTGCCCGAGTCCTAAACGTGTTCGCGTACACTGGAGGCTTTGGCGTCGCGGCAGCCGTGGCGGGCGCGGAAGAGGTTGTCCACGTGGACAGCTCAGCCGATGCCCTGGCGCAAGCTCGGGAACACGTCGCTCTGAATGGCCTGGATGCCCCGGACAGCGGCGCGCATCGCTATGTTGTGGGGGATGCCTTCCAAGTGTTGCGTGAGATGCGCGATCGAGGGGAGCAGTACGATCTGGTTGTGCTGGATCCCCCCAAGTTTGCCTTCTCGCAGCGCGATATTCCGGCGGCCACCCGCGGGTACAAGGATATCAACATGCTGGGTATGGCGTTGCTTCGGCCGGGGGGCACGTTGGCGACCTTCTCGTGCAGTGGCCGCGTTTCGGAGAACCTGTTCCAGAAGGTTCTGTTCGGTGCCAGCGTGGACGTGGGACGCGATGTACGGGTTTTGGAGCGTTTGCACCAGGCGCCTGATCATCCTGTGCTGCTCACATTCCCCGAAGGGGCCTATCTCAAAGGCGTCGTCGCCCGGGTTGACTGACGGCCTTGAATCGCATCTGCGCATGGGTTAGCCCTGCCGCCTGTTAGCTAGGCGGGGACGTCACCGATACTCGGTTGGTACAAGCTGGCCATCTGGCGGGCCTCGTGCGCGATGTGGTTGCAGAGTTCCTCGGGGGCGAGCACTTCCACGTCGCCTCCCCAACCCAGGATCCAGTAGCTCATCTCGATAGGCTGAGCTACCTAGAGGCGGAACAGGTAGCTCCTAGCGTCCAGCTCCAAGCGTACGGACGGCGGGCAGTATCCCTCGACAATGCCATAGCGTGGTGGGGCGTTGCCATCGTCCCGCACGAGGGTGCCGAGCCTGTCGAGGTCGTGAATGTCCCGCCGGGTCGTTCTGGCCGACACATTGCAGGGGGTGGTCAGTTTCTGCACCTTCGGGCCATGTGGATTGCGGTACAAGAGATAACTGATGTGGCCCAGCCGCTGTGCCTTGGTGAGTATCTCATCGTGGTGCATGCTGCCCCCCTCAGCACGTGTGGTGCTCTGGTGGCCCAACTCTATTCCCAGTGTAGGCTTGCTATCCACCGTCTTAGCTGTAACTCGAGGCGATCTGCTATGCCGGGATGCAGCTCGGCGACATCGTCCTTTTCGCCTGGATCATCTTGCAGCCGATAGAGAGTGCGCGTCCCTGGTCGGACCGCGTCCCAGGGGCGGGCAGGATAGCCGTCCAGCCAGAGGTAGAGGCTCCATTCGTTGTTGCGCAACGACCAGGAGGAACCATGCCAGCCGCTGAGGGCCGCATCGCGCAAGCTGGGGGTCTCACCGCGTGCGAGAGGCAGCAGACTGCGCCCGTGGGCACCCGGAAGCGGGGGTGCGCCGAGGGCATCGCAGATGGTGGGAGCTAGATCGGGGCTCTGCGCAAAGCCGTCCACGGCAGTGCCTGCACGCTCGTCGCCAGGCAGCTTTATGAGGAAGGGCACTCGCGACATCTCCTCATAGGGCCAAGGACACGCCTTGCGGATGACCTGCCGCTCTCCCAGCGGCTCGCCGTGATCGCTGGTAAACACGAGTAGGGCATCGTCCCACATACCCAGTGCCTTGATGGCTTCCAGCAGTACACCGATCCACTTGTCCACGAAACTGACCTCTCCTGCATAGAGGGCGGCCACATGACGTGTCTCTTCTGGAGTGAGGTAGCCCCGCACGGGGCCTGGGATCGGGTCGATGAGAATCTGGCCCCCATAATCCGGATCATAGAGGGTATCAAACGGGGCGGGCGGGTCCCATGGCTCGTGGGGGTCAAAGAGATCTACCCACAGGAACAGGTCGGACTTGTCTTGGTTGCGCTCTAGCCAGGCGATAGCGGCCTCCACGACTTGCGGCGCGAACCAATCGCGCTCGCTTTGGCGGTGGCGGATGTTCCGGAGGTACTGACGAAAGCGCGGTCGCCACAAGTCATCGATCTCTGGGTCGCCTCGATAGCGATGGACTCGCTCAACATCTATGCTGAGTGATGGATCGACTACCCAAGGATCGTACTCTTGCCCGCGGATGAACTGCACATGGTCAAAGCCTCTACCGAACGTCATCCCTGGCTTGTGCATGTGATAGGTGTCGCTAACGAGTGCCGTGGTACAGCCCTGGTCCCACAGGTGTTCAGCCAACAGAGGATCACCTGGCTCGGGCGACTGCCAGGAGCGGAAGGGGAGCGTGTACCTTCCCGTGAAGTAGGCCTGGCGCGCGGGCAGGGTGGGCAGTCCCTCCACGTAAAAGCGCGAGAAACGGACGGCATGCTTGGCCAAAGCATCCAGGTGAGGCGTTTGGATCCAGTCGTTGCCGTTGGCGCCTAGGTGGTCATATCGGAAACTATCGGCTAGAATGACGATAGCACGCATGGCTTGGCACCTCCATCTTGCCAGAGATCATCTCGATGCCGCTGTGGCCCGACGCGCATCCTAGCATGTCGGCTCGCGAGCGACAAGCTTTTCTTCTACGACGCGGGATCAGTGTGCCGCAGTGAAAGGAGCTATCTACGTGAATCAGCCCAACATTATCCTTATCCTCATTGACGATCTGGGATGGCGCGATCTTGGGTGTTATGGAAGCAGCTTCTATGAAACCCCCAATCTCGATCGACTCTGCGCCCAAGGAATGCGCTTCACGGACGCCTACGCGGCCTGTCCCGTCTGCTCGCCCACTCGTGCTAGTCTCTTGACGGGCCGATACCCGGCTCGCGTGGGCGTCACCGATTGGATCGGGGCGCACTCCAGTGGGCGTCTCTTGGAGGTGCCCTACACGGACCATCTTCCCCTCACCGAGACGTGCTTGGCACGCGCTCTCAAGGAAGGTGGCTATGCCACCTGGCATGTGGGCAAGTGGCACCTTGGCGCGGAGCCCTACTTCCCGGGCCGTCATGGATTTGATATCAATATTGGCGGCTGTCACTGGGGCGCGCCCCAACACGGCTACTTTAGCCCTTGGGGCATCCCCACGCTGAGCGACAGCCCCAAGGGGACCTATCTCACCGATAGGCTGACGGATGAGGCCATTGCTCTGATTCGGCAGAACGACGGTCGCCCCTTCTTCTTGAACCTTTGGTACTATTCAGTGCACACGCCTATCCAGGCCAAGCCTGAGAAGATCGCTCGGTATCAGGCCAAGGTCGAGGCCCTGGGGCTGGATAGGGTGCGGACGTTCGAGGAGGGCGAGCACTTTCCCTGCGACCACAAGAGACATCTGCGAGTGAGACGTCGGCTGATCCAGTCGGACCCCGTGTACGCGGCCATGATTGAGAGCCTCGACGAGAACGTTGGGCGGCTGTTGTCGACCCTTGATGATCTGGGCATCGCGGATGACACCTTGGTGCTGTTCACGTCCGACAACGGAGGGCTTGCGACGTCAGAGGGCTCGCCCACCTGCAACGCGCCGCTCTCGGAGGGCAAGGGCTGGATGTACGAAGGCGGGACCCGCGAACCGTGGATCGTGCGCTGGCCTGGCGTCGTGGCGCCGGGGAGCGAGTGCCACGTGCCTGTCAGCAGCCCTGACGTGTATCCCACTTTGCTGGAGGCCGCAAGGCTGGATCCCCTCCCGGAACAGCATGTCGATGGGGTTAGCTTGATGGGCCTACTCACCGGTGAGGACGCTCTGGCGCGCGAGGCAATCTACTGGCATTATCCGCACTATGGCAACCAGGGAGGCACACCAGGCTCCTCGATCCGCGCTGGCAACCTGAAGCTGATCGAGTTCTATGAGGATCAGCGCCTAGAGCTATACGACCTGGAGGCCGATCTAAGCGAGGAGCACGACCTGGCTCGCGAGCGACCCAAGCTGGCCGCGGAGCTCCATCGCATGTTGGTGGCCTGGCGCGAGGAGGTGCAAGCCATCATCCCCGAGCCCAACCCGCGCTGGACCGCTGAATAGGGGTATCGTTTGCAGAGGGGTCGAGGTGATGGCGTCACCTCGACCTCCAAATGCCCGGCGGATCAGCGATGGTTCCTGGGAATTGGGGCGCACATCAGATGGCGCCAGAAGAAGGCATCTACGATCTGTTGCACCTCTGGCGCGTGCCAGGGGATGTCGGTAGGACGACGGGCGTACGCAAGGTGCGCTCCGCCGTGGACGACGTGCAACCGTACGTCCGCGCCGGCTCGCCAAAGGGCTTCGTAGAGTGCCACGCTTTGGCTCAGGGGCACCACCCGATCGGCGTCGCCATGCATGATGAGCATGGGCGCTGCATCAGCGTCGGCATAGGTGATGGGGCTGGCTGCGCGGGCTAGCTCCAGGTTCTCGCTGACAGCGCCTCCGATGAACTGGGCCACAGCGGACTCGGGATTATCCTTGCGGGATCCCGCGATGCTGACCAGATCCGTTGGCCCGAACCAATCGCAGACGGCTTGCACCTGGCTAGAGACGCCAGGTGTGCCACAGTTGCCCTCGAGTTCGGGCCGCTTGCCCGTTACGCCCAGCATTGCGGCTAGGTGTCCGCCGGCTGAATCCCCCCAGACGCCGATGCGATCTCCCAGGAAGTGGAAGTCCTCTGCGTGAGCGCGCAGCCAGCGTACGGCGGCTTTGCAGTCGTGTAGCTGCGCTGGGAACGTCGCATCAGGGGCCAGACGGTAGTTGATGCTGGCCACAGCATACTCCAGCGTCAGGAAACGCATTGGGTAGGGGCACCAGCTCTTGTCAAGGCCGCGCCATCCGCCACCATGGATGTACATGATGAGCGGCACGCTGCGGATGGGATTGCTGGGCAGATAGAGATCCAGGGTCAGCTCTATACCGTCAGCCTTGCCAAAGACCAGGTCCCGATGGGCAATGTATCCGCTGTGCATGTGAATCTCCCACGTGGTGAGCGTGCGTTAGCGTCCGTAACGTTCCCAGTGCGCGCCGAAAAGTGCTTGTTCGTCTGGCACCACGGGCTCGATGGGCATGGCGACCCAGGTGACGTTCAGGAAATGCTTCCAGTGGATGTTCTCGGTTGTGATGTTCCCGCCCCACGTGCCACAGCCGAGGGTCATGCTAAATGGCATGCCGTTGTCATAGTTCCCGCTGTTGGCATAACACTGAGGTTGACGCACCATGATGCGGCTTATGCGCGCCTTGGTAGCCAGTGCCACGATGCGGTCACGACGGGTGGTGTGGATCCCGCACGAATGCCCCCGGCCATTGTAGCTGGTGATGCGTTGCACCAGGTCGATAGCTTCCTCGAACTGGCTAGATCGGAAGAGCACACGTCTGAACTCCAGTCACATCACGATCTCGTATG
>CAZTMY010000094.1:0-8664 GCA_964614895.1 uncultured Anaerolineales bacterium | reverse complement strand
GCTGGACCGCGTGGCGGCGGGGCGGCCTGCCCTGGGCGCCGCGGCTGCGGCCTACGGCGAGGTGCGCGATCATCTGCGCGTGGTCTGGGAAGCGTTGCGAACCCGCCAACGGCCATCGGCGGATGTGGCCGCCGCGTTGGCACAAGAGCTCCGTGCCGCCCAAGCCGCCGAGTGGCGAGGCGTCGCGGCCATCGAGGGGTGGCTAGGAGAGGGATAGCCTAGGGGGACATCTGCTCGTCGGATAAGGCAGGCGCCCGCCGACGTCGCCAGCGAATGGCCAGGGAGGCCATCGCTGTGGTGATAGGCACCGTCGCCACCAAGCCGGCGCTGGTCACCAGCATGCGCACGATCTCTTCGGCCACCGGTTCTAGGCTGAGCGCGTAGAGCGGCGACGTGGCTTGATCGGACATCAGCAACAGGAATGGTAACGCAGCGCCAGTATATACCAGGACCAGCGTGTTCACCATGGACGTGATGTGATCCTGCCCAACACGCATAGCCCGTACATATAGCTCACGCCACGACAGCTCCGGATTGGCGCGGTAGAGCTGCTCCACCACCGCCGACTGGGCCACCGTGATATCATCGAGCACGCCCAGCATGCTCACGAGCATACCAGCAAGCAGCAAGCCGCGAACGTCGGTCATACCGGTACCCATGGTACGCAGCAAGCCAACCTCCTCCGAGGCGTAGCCGCTGAGCTGAGCCACATCCACTGCCACGATAGCCATGACGCCCGTCAGCGCCAAGCCCACCAGCGATCCCAGCAGCGCCACCGTCGTCTTGCGGTTCAGTCCGTGGGCCATGTAGTAGCTCGGTGGAAGCATCAACGCCGCTCCCAGCAGCGCACTGCCTACCGGCTCCTCGCCTGCGGCCAACCTTGGTAGCACCAAGGCAAAGATGACCACAAAGGAGAAGCCCATCCCAAGCAGTGACAGTGCACCGCGCTTCCGTGCCACCAGCACGACCAGCACGACCAGCCCAAGCGCCAGGAAAGCCAACCGTGGCCAGCGCACGTACCCCACCACAAAGTAGGCAGGAGGCTCGCCCTCGATCAGCGTTTCGGTCACATAAACCAGATCGCCCTCTTGGTAAGGCACCTGCCCAGCATAGGTCTCGATATAGTGCTCGACCTGCAAAACCTCACCTCTGCGCTCCCCCGAGCGCACGATGAGCTCCAGCTCTTGGATCAGGCGCGTGTGGCCCATGGCCTCGACCTCGCGCTCGCTCGCCACATAGCCGACGACGGCCACCAGCGTCTGCTCACGCGTGTCTCCTGCCACGTCGCCCGTATCCGCTTGGACTGCTGTCGCCAGCGTCAGCAGCGCCAAGCCTGCAAGGGCCCAGTGAATCCACCGCACGCGCATATCCGACATCCCCCTCCTGAACCGGTATCGGCACTATCGTTTGCGGGCGAACCCGACAAGATGGAAGCCCCAGTGGGGCCGAGCGGCTCATCACGACACCCGCAGCCATCAAGAAAACGCCAGGCATAGGCGCCTGGCGCCGGCATGGTACCTACGCAACACACGACCCAGAAGCGCCCGCTACTCCTCCAACGCTTCCGAGCAAGCCTTGCACAACCCCGTAATAACCAGCTTTTCCGGAATAGCGGTGAAGCCATGCATAGCTCGCAGCGCCGCCAAGAAGGGCTGGACCTCCTTGAGTGGGATCCCCTCCACTGCCCCGCAGCGATGGCACACCAGATGGATGTGCGGGCCGTGCAGCCCCAGTAACTCGTAGCGGCGCTGACCGTCGTCTCCTTCAATGACCGCCACAAACCCGAACTGCGTCAGCAGATCCAACGTCCGATACACGGTCGAGATGTCCACAGTAGAGGCGCTAGCCTGCACAAGGTGATGAATCTCTTCGGCGGTCACCAGGCCCTCTACCTCGTGCAAGACAGCGAGCACTATCTCGCGTTGCGGGGTCAGCCGCAATCCAGCTTTGTGCAGTCGCCTAAGGAATTCCTTCTCGCAAGCCATCATCACCTCGTGGATCCACCGCACGCTGGTCACCATAGCACACCAAAAGCCCCACGTCCAGTTGCGACATGGGGCAAGGCATACGGTCAGTCGAACGTTAGATCAGGAGACGCAAAAGCTCTCAACGGCCTGGGCAAAAGCGTGCGTGTTGAGTGGCTTGAGCATAAAGGCCATACGTGCGTCGTTGGCCACAAGCTCGGCCAACTCGGCATCAGGAGGCCCGGCGGAAATAAGCAGGATCCCTAGCTCCGGATAGCGCAACCTGAGCCGCCGCGCCAATGACGTGCCCTGCTCACCGGGCATATGCACGTCTGAGACAACCACGCCCAGCATACCCCCACGCGCAGTCACGATGGCATCCGCCTCGGCGGCGTTGCTCGCCCCCAATACGTCATAGCCAAGCCGTGAGAGGATACGGTGGGCGAGCAACCGCATGTCCGGATGATCGTCCACCACGAGGACCGTGCGGTTCTCCCGGGCAGCAGCCTTGGTATCGACCAAGCGCGATGCATCCACAGCCAACCGACCTCCCGATGCTGTGCTCAAATGGCAGCAATCACAAACCCACATTGCCCGCCACCTTGGGCGACGCCGCAGCATCGGGGCGCGAGAACCGACGGGCACTATCGTGTGCAGTATAGTATGGTCCGGCACTATGGTCAAGCTAGCATTTCCCTTTCTGCGACAAGTGTGTGCCATATTCCTGCCATATGTCTCCACACACAACGCACATCGTCGCTGGGCACTACAGGTCCCGCTGAGGCTCCAGATGAACTCCTGCCCGGCTGATGCAGAGCGGCACCTATGGCTATCGTCGAGGGAACGGTTGGCCTCCGGCGAGCGTCTTGCCTATGATGGATAAAGACATGCGTCATCACAGCAATGGGGCACTATGACAAGGGACACGAACCCCTTCGAAACAAATCAGCTAAACCTACGTCCACGGGAACCTTGGGCTACGCCCGCGCCACAACGGCGCTATGCCCATCCCTTGGTGGGTGCACTCGCTATTCTGCTGGGCCTTTCCTTGGGTCTCACTGTCCTGTACGGCCTGTTCCGGGCCGCGCAATGGCTCTACGCGGAGCGCGTCCTTCCTAATACGTATGTCTTGGGCATCGACGTCTCTGGCTTGACGCTGGATCAAGCTACGACTGTCCTGTCCGAGGCCACGGCGCCTGTCTATGAGGGCATGCTCGCCCTAGACGCTGGCGATTGCGTATACGAGGTACCTTGGCATGACGCCGGCATGCTTTATGACCCAAGAGCGACGGCCAAGGCCGCGTTTATGATCGGCCACGAGTCCGCTGATCTCGATCCACGGCGTTGGCTGCGGCTGCTACGGTCTCGTCATGATATCCCACCCGTGTATAGTCTCGATCCGGAGCGCACCCGTGAGATGCTAACCATGGCCGGGCCCGCCTTGGCCGTGGAGCCATGTCCGAGCACACTCGCCCTGGAAGGGGGCAAGGTGGTCGTGAACCCCGGGCAACCCGGCCGTGAGTTGGCCATCGAGGCCACTCTCGCCAATATCGTCGGGCGCGCTAGCGGAGGCGACCCCACGCAGCCCGTCGCGATGGTGTTTCGCGACATACCGCCGGCCCCGGTCGATACAAGCGCGATCCAGAAACAGGTGGATGACATGATCTCGCGTGAGATCATCGTTCAAACCTACGATTTGCTGGAGGATCGCACCTACCGGTGGCGGCTGGGCCGTGATACCCTCGCGAGCTGGGTAGCTCTACGCCCGTTGACGAATGAACAGGGCAATCCCACGGCCCTAGAGGTCGGTATCGCCGAGAGTGCCGTCGCTGCGACCGTCGAACGGCTTTCTGACGAGCTCGGAGAGGGACGCGGCTTTCGCCCGCTTGAGGCTGTGCCAGCCTTGATGGAAGCCCATGCCGCTGGCGGGGGCATGGTGACCCTCTATATGAGTCATAGTCCTGGCGAATACACAGTCCAGGCCGGCGACACTGCCCAAGAGATTGCCTCTCGCCATGGCATGCCGTTATGGACGCTGCAGCAGGCCAATCCCGATCTAGATCTGGAAGCGCTGAGCATTGGCCAGCGGCTGGTGATCCCTTCCCAAGATGTCCTGACGCCGCTGATGCCCGTTCCGGAAAAGCGCATCGTGATTAGCGTGGGACAGCGCCGCCTGCGGGCCTACGAGCACGGAGAGCTCCTGTGGGATTGGCCCGTCGCCGTAGGTCGCGAGAGCTCTCCCACGCAAACGGGCGTTTTTCAGGTACTGGACAAACAAGAGATGGCCTATGCCAGCCTGTGGGATCTCCACATGCCCCACTTTATCGCTGTCTATGAGGCTGGCCCGGGATTCTACAACGGTATCCACGCGCTGCCGATTCTCTCTTCGGGCTATCGCCTCTGGGAGCGGGCTTTAGGCACCGATGCCTCTTATGGCTGCATCGTCCTGGGCGTGGCTGAGGCAGAGCAACTCTACCACTGGGCCGAGCTGGGCATCCCCGTTGTGATCGATCCCTAGCGCACTTGCGGTTGCCACTATGACGTGCGTATACTGGCAGCATCGCATGGCGCACGCAGGTAGAAGGGATCCGACTTTGCCATGGTCAAGACATCCGTCATCGGCGCCCACAAGCGCATCGCCCTGGTCGCACACGACAACAAGAA
Organism: uncultured Anaerolineales bacterium; assembly: GCA_964614895.1. GTDB lineage: Bacteria > Chloroflexota > Anaerolineae > UBA1429 > UBA1429 > DAIRUQ01. The sequence goes on along the minus strand of CAZTMY010000094.1, from coordinate 4,036 downwards.
ACGTGACCTGATCGAGTGGGCTCGATATAACCGCAGCTTTTTGGCATCCCACGTGATCTATGCCACTGGTACCACCGGCAAGCTGCTCGAGCTTGCCCTGGGCATCGATGTCATCTGCATGAATAGCGGTCCCCTGGGCGGTGATATGCAGATTGGCGCCCGCATCGCCGATGGCGAGATCGACTTTCTCATCTTCTTCTGGGATCCCCTAGAGTCGGTGCCCCATGACCCCGACGTCAAGGCACTGCTCCGCATCGCCCAGGTGTGGAACATCCCCGTCGCCACTAACCGCGCATCGGCCGATTTCGTTGTGTCGTCGCGTCTCATGGACCAGAAGTACGAGCGCATCCTGCCCGACTTGGATGCCTACCTCAGTCGCCGTATCGAAAACCTCTAGGGGACGCGCTCATGCGGACATCCCCCTACGAGCGGGTTGAGCTCTATATCGACGGGAACAACTTTTTCACGCTTCTGCGCGATAATTATCGCTATGTGCATGTGGACTATGCCAAACTCGCTCATGAGCTGATTGGCGGCCGCTATCTCGTCCGGTCCTACTTTTACACGTCCCGGCTCGATCGCGAAGTGGACACAGTCCGCTATGATGATCAAGCCCGCTTCCTTCACCGCCTAGAAGAGCTGGAGTACTTTCAGCTTGAGCTGGGTACGCTGGCACTACACGGTAACTCGTATACGCAAAAGGGCATCGATGTTGCCTTGGCCATCCACATGCTCGAAGGGGCTTACCTCGATCGGTACGACACCGCCATCCTCGTTAGCGGCGATGCTGATTTCTGCCCGGCTGTGCACGCCGTCAAGGCCCGTGGCAAGCACGTCGAGGTCGCCTGCTTTGAGCAAGGCCTGGCCGAGGATCTCCGAGCGGAGGCGGATCGCGTCGTCGTCATGGACTGGTCCATGCTCCTCCGCGTTCAGCTCGAGGAATAGACCATCATTCACCAGCCCCTCACATGGGCATCCGCCCGGAGGTTGACGCTACGACTGCCACGCCCTAGAATCTCTGTCAAGGAGGTTCGCGTGTCATGCGGCAGATCCGCCTTGGCCGCACCGACCTGATGCTTCCCGAAGTGGGCTTTGCTCGGGGGCATTTTTATCCAGCATCTTACCCACGATGACACCGTCGCTGTCGTGTAGCATTGCATCGATCTCGGTTTCAGAGTCCTGGAGACTGCCCACGACTACAGTACCAACGAGGAGTACACCACCCATGACCAGCCCGAACCAGAGCCTGCGCCTGTACGTGGGCACCTACACCCGCGGCAACAGCGAGGGCATCTACCAGCTCGCCTTTGATCCCGATACGGGTGCACTGCAGCAGGTGGACGTCACGCCCGCCGAGAACCCCTCCTTTCTCGCCACGGACCCGGCCCAGCGCTGGCTCTATGCCGTGAACGAGCTACCTGGTAACCGAGGAGACGCCACAGGCCAAGTGACAGCCTATCGCATCGCGCCCACGACGGGTAAGCTGACGCCGATCAATACCCGGCCCACCCACGGCACCATCCCCTGCTATGTCAGTGTAGACGCCACTGGCTCGGCGGCGCTGGTAGCCAACTATGGCAGCGGAAGCGTGGCAGCCTACCCCATAGGCGTCGACGGCGCCCTGGGCGAGAGCAGCAGCGTCTGTCAGCACACCGGTAAAGGCGCCGATCCTCGGCGCCAGGAGGGGCCACATGCCCACAGCATCGTGCCTGACCCCGCGAACCGTTTTGTGTTGGCGGCAGACTTGGGGATCGACGAGATTCGTCTCTACCGGCTGAACGCCGTGGCTGCCACACTGATGCCACACGATCCCGCAGGCTTGGCCGTAGAGCCTGGATCGGGGCCACGCCACCTGGCTTTCTCCCACGATGGCCGCTTCCTGTACGCCATCAACGAGCTGGGCAACACGGTGATGGCTTTCGCCTATGATGCCAACAAGGGCGCCTTGACCCACTTGCAAACGATCGACGCGCTGCCCGCCGACTGGGAAGGCACTAGCTATTGCGCCGACCTGCACCTGCATCCGTCCGGGCGTTGGCTGTACGGCTCAAATCGTGGACACGATTCCATCGTCGGCTATGCGGTGGATTCGGTTACGGGACGGCTATCGCTGCGCGGACACTGGGCTAGTGGTGGCACGTTCCCGCGCAACTTTGCTATCACGCCTTCGGGACGCCATCTATTGGTGGCCAACCAGAACAGCGATAACATCGTTGTGTACGCCATCAACGCCGATAGTGGTACCTTGGAGCGCACGGGGGTCGAGCTCCATATCGGCGCGCCAGTATGTCTGCTGATACTGCCACCGCGGAGCTAGGCCAGACGTTATAGGAGACAACAGATGGCCAAGGGAGCCGGCAAGAAGAAGCTGCGCCAGCAACTAGCTAACGCTATGGTGCACGCTAATCACTCGACCCAGCACGCCGGTCGCCTGGAGAGCGCCCTGGAGCGAGTGGCCAACCTACGCGACATTGGCCGGATGGCCGTGGGCACGGCCCGCGAGGTGCGGCGGAACTTGCTCATCGCCAATACGCTGCTGAAACGCGCGTTGGCCGATGAGGCCGCTCCGCTGCCGGAGCATCAGCGTAACGCCGTGAATCTGGCCCTGGCGGAATCTAGCAAGGCACTGAGTAACGTCGAGACGCTGCTGGCTTTTCGTCGGCAACGCATCATCGCGCCGGACCGCCTCAAAACCGACGCCATCGACCTGAACAAGGTGCTACGTGGCCTGGAGGCGCCGCTGCATCGGCTGTCGGGCAGCCGGACTAGTATCACCATCGGCAGCGTGGCGGCCAATCTCCCTGAGGTGTTGGGCAACCGCCGTCAGATGGAAAGCATTGTGCTGGACCTGGCAGCCCACGCCCGGCGTACGGCCAAAGCCCACACAGAAGGCCATACGCTCATCGTCATCAGTACAAAGCGGGTCACGCTGAAACGCCGCCAGCGCCTCAACCTGGTGCAAGCCTCCCCCGGAGACTATGCCCTGTTGACCATCCAGATCACCGGCATCATCCTGCCCGAGAAGGAGATCACCTCCTTCTTTGCTGCGTCCTGGACAGCCGACGATGACCTAACTTGGCGCCACGACCTGCGCCGGACCTTGGAAGCCCTGGGCGGCGGCATGGAGATCGTCACGCGGCGAGGGCGTGACACATCAATCCGGATCTACCTGCCGTTCTGGTCCGAGGACGCCTACGTGCCGCAGCCGGCCGCACCTTCCAAGAGCTATCGGGGTGGCACCGAGCGTATTCTGATCGTAGATGATGATGAGGAGATACCTTGGGAAGCCGCTAACGCGCTCACAGGCTTGGGGTATACCGTGTACGAGTGCACCGACCCTCGCCAGGCTCTGCACATGTTGCGTGTCCTGATGCCCGATGTTGACCTGCTGATCACCGACGACCGCATGCCCGGCCTGACAGGCATGGAGCTGGCCACCGAGGTCCGCCGTGACTACCCAGAGCTTCCCGTGCTGTTCATCTCTGGCTACTGGGATGCTTCCAATACACTTCCGAGCATGTCCATCCGTCAGGAGCTGCTCCTAAGCAAGCCCTTTGACCTGGCCGACCTGGACGAGGCCGTGCGCCTAGCTCTGGAGCGCCGCACGGACACCGGCAATCCTCGAATCCTGCCGCCCATCCCATCCGAGGCCCCTCCAGAATCCTAGACCACGGGTTGCTCCAGCGTCCGGCCAACCCCAGCGATGTTGCCGTGGGACATACACGGAAAGAGCCGCGGGCGGGAAAAGATCCTCCCACCCGCGGCCTGTTCGTTGCTACATCGCATGCCGGCTGCGAGTCCGCGATGGTCAGTAGCGCCTACCGAGGATCCACACCGCCATAGCTCCGCATGACGATCGGTTGGAACGTCTGATACTTATATAGGACCTCGACAGGTGCCAGGTAGGCCTGGGCACCATCAAGGGTAAATAATCCGCTATTTTCCGTCATGTCATTACTCCTACCATATCTCCTAAAGTGGGCTCATATCGGGTTTCAGGTTGCCTTCGATGCCCCAGCCACCGGTCAGGTACTCC
>CAZTMY010000093.1:0-8766 GCA_964614895.1 uncultured Anaerolineales bacterium | reverse complement strand
CACACCGGGGGCAACGCCAGCTCAACTGTGATATGATTGCCTGGCACCCGTCGGCTCGCCTTACGTCATCAAGCCCCCATGCTAGCTTGCCCCGTTTGACTATTCATAGCAGGTCTTTCGCATGCTTGGTCCATCACTCAGCATGCTACGGAAGCCGACGGGTGTGTCTAGTCACCCATCACCACACTTGATAGCGTAGATCCCAAGAGCACACGCCCTTGAAGTACGCTCGTATCTCTTATATAATGAGCAAGAGTCGTGGGGTTCCGGTTGAGCGTCGAAGGCGTGACCAGCATCAGCGGGCACGCCATGGAGAAAGAGGGAGAGTCACATGGACGTCGGCAGAGCGTTTACCTACCCGTTCGAAGACGAGGATTGGCTCCAAAAGATGCTCATCGGAGCCGTCCTTAACCTGGTGCCCGTGGTCAACTTTATCCCGATGGGCTATGGCCTCCGTCAGATGAAAAAGGTCTCGGAAGGCCAGGATTTGCCACTACCCGAGTGGGACGACTGGGGCGGGGACTTTGTCAAGGGGCTGCTCATGTTCCTAGCCACGATCATCTACACGCTGCCGATCTGGCTGTGCCAGCTTATCGTGGTCATCGTGGTTGCCATCGCAGGCAATTCGGACGCAGGAAACTCCGTCGCGGCCCTGTGCAGCACGGCCATGAGCTGTCTAATGGCAATATATGGCATCGCGATGGCCGTGTGGCTCCCTGCAGCGGTCATGCAGTATGTCAAAGAGGATACCTTTGGTGCCTTTTTCAGGTTCGCTGAAATCTGGGCGTTCATCACCGGGAACCTTGGCGACTATTTCGTCGCCTGGCTTGTATATCTCTTGGCCGGGATCGTCGCCAGCATCGTGGGCGGCATCGCCTGCGGCATCGGCGTGCTGTTCACAACGTTCTGGGCTTCCCTGGTCATGGCCAAGCTATTTGGCGACCTGATCGAGCCCAGCGATACTACCAGCGCTGAGCCCATACAACCCATCAGTGGCGACGCCTTCTAGAGAACGGTATCCCTGGCGACAGCACTGCGGGCGGCGCTGAAAGGCGCCGCCCGTTCGCTTTACCCCTCACTGAGAGCTCATCTGGGAGATCCTGGGTGGGCTCTGACAGTTTCTGAGAGTTTCGCGATGCTACAATCGCTTGCAGAGGTCCCAGTCTCAATAGCAACAACGCGCTGGACCTCGCAAGGGAGCGATAGCATTGGCACCAACGTCATCGCGTATTCCAGGGCTGTACCAATTGCCCCCGGCGGAACGCATTCAGCGTGTAGGCCATGTGGCCGGACTCGCGGATGAGGATCTGCGTCAGCTTGCATCCGAGAGTGGCCTCACCCTCGAGCAAGCCGACCGCATGATCGAGAACGTCGTGGCAGTCCACGGGCTGCCGTTGGGCATCGCTACCAACATGCAAGTCAACGGACGCGACGTGCTCATCCCCATGGTCATCGAGGAACCCTCGGTGGTGGCTGGGCTCTCGTTCGCCGCCAAGCTGGTGCGCGAGGGAGGGGGGTTCCGGGCCGATGCCAATCCCCCTCACATGATCGGCCAGATCCAACTCCTTGACGTTCCCAATACGGCAAAGGCGCATGACCGCATTCTGGTGGCCAAGGACTCCCTCTTGACCCAGGCCAACGCCAGCGATCCGGTGCTGGTGCGGCTGGGCGGCGGTGCGCAGGACATAGAAGTGCGCGTCCTGCGCGAGACATCGGCCGGGCCCATGCTGGTCGTGCACCTCATCTATGACGTGCGCGACGCCATGGGAGCCAACGCGGTCAACACTGCTTGCGAAAGGCTGGCCCCCGAGCTGGAGCGCCTGAGCGGCGGACGCGTGGGGCTCCGCATTCTCAGCAACCTGGCCGATCGGCGTCTGGCGAGAGCGCACTGCCGCGTACCCGCCTCTGCTTTGGCGATGGAAGGCCTGAGCCCCGATGAGGGCGTGCAACGCATTCTCGAGGCTTATGCCTTTGCCGAGGCCGATCCGTACCGCGCCACTACGCACAACAAAGGCATCATGAACGGCATCGACGCCGTAGCATTGGCCACGGGCAACGATTGGCGCGCCCTGGAGGCAGGCGCTCACGCCTACGCCGCACGTGACGGCCGCTATCGCCCCCTATCGAGGTGGTGGCGCAGCGACGAGGGCGATCTCAAAGGCTTCATCGAGCTCCCATTGGCTGCCGGGATCGTTGGCGGGGCAACACGGGTGCACCCGACCGCTCTGCTGTCCCTAACCATCCTAGGCGTTGAGACGGCTCAAGAGTTGGCGCAAGTGATGGCCGCCGTGGGGCTGGCCCAGAACCTGGCTGCCTTGCGAGCTCTCGCGATGGAAGGCATCCAACGCGGGCATATGCGGTTGCACGCGCGGCAGGTGGCCATGGCGGCTGGCGCCACCGGAGAGATCGTGGAGCGCGTGGCACAGCGCATGGTCGAAGAGAACGTCGTGCGCTCTGACCGCGCAGCCGAGATTCTCTTGGAGCTCACCCGTGGCTGAACTAACCCCAGCCCACACACGCGCGCGACTGATGCGGCCGAAGCGGTCCGTCGGGATCGTCGGCTATGGAGCCTATGTCCCTCGCTACCGTCTGCCCGCCGACGAGGTTAGTCGGATCTGGAGCGGCAGCGGGCCTGTCTCTGCCAAGGCGGTCGCTGGCCCGGACGAAGACACTATCACCATGAGCATCGAGGCGGCCCGCAACGCCATGGCGCGAGCGGGCGTACCTGCCCATGCCCTTCGCGCCGTCTGGATCGGCAGCGAGTCGCACCCCTACGCGGTCAAGCCGTCGTCCACCGTTGTGGCGGAGGCGTTGGGCGCGACGCCCGAGATCCTGGCCGCCGATCTCCAATTCGCCTGCAAGGCCGGCACGGAAGCCATGCAGGCCGCTATGGCCCTGGTGGGCAGCGCCATGGGCGACTATGCGCTGGCCATCGGCGCCGATACAGCCCAAGGTCGGCCCGGCGACGCGCTGGAGTTTACGGCCGGGGCAGGCGCTGCGGCCTACGTGATCGGTCCTGCTGACGCGTCGCTGGCCGTGCTCGAGGCCTCTTACTCGTTTGTGACGGATACCCCCGATTTCTGGCGGCGCCCGCGCGAGCACTATCCGCAACACGCCGGACGGTTCACTGGCGAGCCGGCCTACTACCGCCACAGCCTTGAGGCTGCCAGGGGCCTCATGACAAGCCTGGGTATCGAGGCTGCCGATATTGATCATGCCGTGTTCCACCAACCCAACCCACGCTTCCCAGAGCGGGTGGCCAGATCACTAGGGTTCACCCGCGAGCAGATTGCACCAGGCATGCTGGTGGATCGCATCGGCAACGCCTACGCCGGCTCTTCGCTACTGGGCCTCGCCGCCGTACTAGACGCCTGCGAGCCCGGTCAAAGGGTCTTGCACGTCTCCTTTGGCTCGGGCGCCGGTAGCGACGCCTTTCTCTGGCGCACCACCAACATCCTGCCGCGTCGCCAAAAGCTGGCGCCGACCACGTTGGAGTACATCGCCCGAAGCAAGGAGATCGACTATGGTCTGTACGCGCGTTATCGCAACAAGCTCCGTATGCACTAGGGAAGCTGACACTAACCCGTGAGAGACGTATCGGTTGTTGGTATAGGGCAGATACCCGTGCGGGAGCACTGGGACAAGTCGCTGCGCATTCTGGCCGAGGAGGCTCTGCTCGCGGCGTTGGCGGACGCAGGCGTAGAGCGTCCTGACGCCATTTGGGTCGGCAACATGATGTCAGGCCAGCTCTCCAACCAGGAGAACCTGGGCGCACTGGTGGCAGATCATGCTGGTCTCCGCGGCGTGGAAGCGTTCAAGGTCGAGGCCGCCTGCGCCTCAGGGGCAGCGGCATTCCGGAACGCCTACCTGGCGGTGGCTGGTGGCCTCATGGATGTCGCCGTCGCGTGCGGCGTCGAGAAGATGACCGACACCCTGGGGAGCGAGACCACTGCAGCTCTCGCCAGCGCCGCAGATGCCATCTACGAAGGCGAACATGGGCTATCTTTCGTCGGCCTGAACGCGCTGCTCATGCAGCGCTATATGTATGAACATGGCTACCAGCGACGCGATTTCGCCGGATTCGCGGTCACGGCCCATCGCAACGCCGTAGGGAACCCCAATGCCATGTTCCGGCGAGAGATTAGTCTGGAGGCCTTCGAGCAGGCCAAACTGATCGCCAATCCCGTTGGGCTGCTGGATTCTGCCGGCATCGCCGATGGCGCAGCAGCAGCAGTCCTCATGCCCACCGCCATGGCCCGCACAAATGGTTTGCCCTACGTGCGCATCAGGGCGTCTGCCTCAGCCACGGACGCGGTAGCGGTGCATGACCGACGCGACCCGCTCGTGCTTGACGCCGCCGTGCTGTCGTCACGACGAGCGTATTCGCAGGCAGGCATCGCCCCGACGGATCTGGACTTTTTCGAGCTGCACGATGCCTTCACCATCATGTCAGCGCTCTCCCTGGAGGCAGCGGGATTCGCCGCGCGCGGCAAGGGGGTGCGACTGGCGATGGACGGTGAGATTGGCCGCGACGGGCTGATACCCATAGCCACTATGGGCGGTCTCAAGGCGCGAGGGCATCCCGTCGGCGCCACGGGCATGTACCAAATCGTAGAGACGGTGCTCCAGCTCCGCGAGGAGGCCGGCCCGAACCAGATTCAGAACTGCCGACTGGGCATGACCCAGAACATCGGCGGCAGTGGTGCGAATGTGGTCACGCACATCTTTGAGCGTGTGAACTAGACAGGGGAGGACCGCAATGCATGAAGCTTCCTATTGGCGCACGAATCGACAGCGGCTCAATCTGACCGGCGAGGTATGTCCCAACTGTGGTGCAAAGCTCTTCCCGCCACGGGACGTATGCCCACACTGCCATAGCCCCGCCAAAGAGCCATACGTCTTTTCCGGGCGCGGCAGCGTCTATTCGTTCGCCACCATGTACGACGCCCCCGAAGGCTATGAAGGGGCGGCACCCTATGTGGTTGCCTGGGTCAAGCTCGAAGAGGGGCCCATGGTGACAGCACAACTGGCGGACGTGGACAGAGAAGACGTCTTTGTCGGGATGCCGGTGGAGATGGTAACGCGCAAGGTCCACGAGGATGGCGACGCTGGCCTAATCAGCTACAACTACAAGTTCCGCCCCGTGATGCAGACAGTTGCCTAGGCCTTACCGTGACACAAGATAGCTCACCCACCCCCGCAGGCACTCCTCTGTGGGTGGGTTGCGTCCCGCACCTGTCCAATCAAATGAAAATGCCAGCGAGCGGCAAAGCTTCCTCCTTTGGCTATGTGGATGTGTACATCGGATGGCTGGGCAACGAGGTGGCCAAGCCATCCTGGTCCCAGCCGCTGGCAGCATCCAGGAGATACAAGGTGTGTGCATACTCGCCGCCCGCATAGCGGCCGTAGTGGTGTCCCAGATCCGACTCCACGTGCCCGGGCATGGTTGAGTTCCAAGAGATGCGCCCTGCGTCGTCAACTTCTGGACCGTAGCTGCGACGTCGCCCCTCATTGGCACCGTTTTCGCCGATAGCTGCGGTTTAGACATCGGATAATTGTCTTGCGGTCCAGTCTCGTGATAAACTCGAACGCGTCCCCTTCGGGCCCATGAAGCCTTGCCGCACTGATCTTGCTGCATTCGCAGCGTCCTCAGCCGTTCTTCCAGGCTCAACTTCTCTTTGGCCATGCGGCCCTCTCGGTGACGTTTTCATTTGAGAGACCCCGGTAACATTCTAGATGAAAGAGCGCACCAGTTTGCTAGTGCCCGTCGGTAAGCTATAATCATGCATCCTAGTGCAGAGAACGTCTCCGTCCCGCCGAGAGGAGCCTGCCCATGCTCAAGACACATACTTGCGGCGCCCTGCGCGCCTCCGATATCGGGATCCAGGTCCAGCTAGCTGGTTGGGTTCATCGGCGGCGCGATCATGGCAATCTGATCTTCATTGACCTGCGTGATCGCTGGGGCATTACCCAAATAGTATTCAACCCGGCCACAAGCGCCGCGGCCCATCAAGCGGCTACTTCAGTGCGCAACGAGTTCGTGGTGCAGGTGACGGGTAGAGTATGCCAGCGTCCAAAGGGGCTGGAGAATCCCTCGCTGCCTACCGGCGAGATCGAGGTCGTCGCCGAGGACCTGGTCGTTCTCAACGAGGCCAAAACGCCCGTCTTTTACATCAACGAAGACGCCGACGTTGACGAGCAGCTCCGGCTTCGGTACCGCTACCTAGACCTGCGCCGCCCGCGGATGCAACGTAACATCATCCTGCGGCACCAGGTCGTCCAGTTCATCCGCAACTGGCTCTCAGACCAGGGGTTCCTTGAGATTGAGACGCCCATCCTCATAAAGAGCACGCCTGAAGGAGCCCGCGACTATGTCGTGCCGAGCCGCCTCCATCGGCACAAATTCTATGCGCTGCCTCAATCGCCGCAACAGCTCAAGCAGTTGCTCATGGTGGCAGGATTCGAGCGCTACTTTCAGATCGCACGCTGTTTCCGGGATGAGGACCAGCGCGCCGATCGCCAACCCGAGTTCTCGCAGCTCGACCTGGAGATGTCCTTCGTCGAGGCCGATGATGTGATGCAGGTGAGCGAGGATCTCCTGACGGCCCTTGTGCCAGCTATGGGGAGCAAGCGCATCCTGGCCACGCCTTTCCCACGTCTCACCTACCAGGAAGCCATGGACCGATATGGCAGCGACAAGCCGGATGTCCGGTTCGGCCTGGAACTCGTCGATCTGACCGATATCGCTGAGCACTCGGGCTTTCGTGTTCTTTCTGGAACAGTCGCCTCCGGGGGCATAGCCAAGGGCATCCGGGTTCCAGGCGGCGGGGCCTACAGCCGGCGCGAGATTGACGCTCTCGGTGAGGACGCCCAAGCTCTCGGCGCCAAGGGCCTAATCTGGATCGCGTACGGCGAACACGACGTGCGTTCATCGGCCAAGCGTTTCCTCAGCGAGGCCGAGTTTGAGGCCATCGCAACGCGTATGAACGCCAAGCCTGGTGACCTCGTGCTCATCGTCGCCGATGCCTGGCAGACGGCATGCACCGTTCTGGGCGGTTTGCGAACACAGTTGGGGCGGCGCATGTCTCTCGGCGACGATGACACACTCGCGTTCGTCTGGATCACCGATTTTCCCTTGCTCGAATGGAACGCGGAGGAAGAACGCTACACGGCAACGCATCACCCCTTCACGTCCGCGAGGGACGAGGATCTGCCATTGCTGGAGACCGACCCAGGGAGCGTGCGCGCCAAGGCTTATGATATCGCCTGCAATGGCTACGAGATCGGGGGCGGTAGCATCCGCATCCATCGCCGCGATATCCAAGATCGGATGTTCCGCGCCATCGGTCTCACTAAGGATGAAGCCCAATCACAGTTTGGGCACCTGCTCGACGCTTTTGAGTATGGGGCACCGCCGCACGGAGGCATCGCCTGGGGTATCGCGCGTCTCGTGATGCTCCTGGCAGGCGAGCCGAACATACGTGAGGTCATAGCCTTCCCCAAATCGCAGAGCGCTACTGACCTCATGACCGACGCACCGTCGCCGATCTCCGAGCAGCAGCTTGAAGAGCTGCATATCCGCCTCGATGACGACCCGGCGTAGCTGTAAGCGATAGGAATTGCCGCCACCACGCACATATGCTAGAATGTCGACGTGTATCGGGGCTCCTGCCAACCAGCGGGAGATGACGGCCATCACGCGCTCGCTGTAGCGCGTGGCTCTTGGAGGGAGGTGAGGCGAGCACAAGCGAGCGCCGCACGGTCGGATCGCCACAGCCTAGCTGACCGGCTATGGCCGCTACGCGTTATGCCTGTGCAACGGCACCGAGTCACTCCCTGACCCGGCGGTTGTGTGAGTGGGCCCCAAGGCCCTGTCCGTGTGCGAGATGCACGCCCTGCTTCCAAGAAAGGACACAAGCGAGGTGACACAGGTTCTTCGCCGTGATGGCGAATCGTTTGAGGGGCTTTTGCGCCGCTTCCGTAAGGAAGTGCAGGAGGAGCGCGTTCTCTCTGAGACGCGACGACGTCGTTTCTACGAAAAGCCATCGCAGGAGCGCAAGCGCAAGGCGGCGAAAAAGCTTCGCAAGAGCCGCCGTACCACTCTCAAGGGCGAAGGCGGCAAGCGCTAACCAGGTTCGTGTGCGCATAACAGGGCGGGGACCAATCCTCGCCCTGTTTCTCTTTGCCTGAGCTAGCCTTCAGCGTCCGCCGCAACGGCCTCGGCAAAGCGTCGGCCAAAGGCCTCGCCCTCCTTGAGCTGTCCGCGCGAGGCGGATCCCTGGAACTCGAGCGCATCCCACCAGCGCCACTTGAGGCTCTCGGCAATGGACGCGCACTCTTTACGGGCGCCGCCACTCCAACCAAAGCTGCCGAAGTAGCCGAGCAACCTGCGCTGGATACGCTTGGTCCCGGCCATGCGCATCACTTCGGCCACTGGCGGGAACAGCCCCCCCTCGTAGGTTGGAGCTCCGATCAGCACGCCACGTTGTGTCCATAGCGACGGCAGGATGTAGCTGACGTGCGTGCGCGCCGCGTCATAGATGGCCACGGTCAAGCCGGTGCTCGATGCCCCCTCGGCCACGGCATTCATCATCGCCTCGGTGTGCCCGTACATAGATCCGTACACCAGGGTGATGGCCACGTCACCGGGTGAGCTTGCATAGGCAGCCCAGGAGCGATATAGCTCGACGATCCGGCCTGGATCACTGCGCCACACGAGCCCATGCGACGGTGCAATCACATCGATGTCCAGGCTGCCCAGCTTCT
>CAZTMY010000092.1:0-8822 GCA_964614895.1 uncultured Anaerolineales bacterium | reverse complement strand
TCGATGCCGACGAGTGTGGGTGAGACCTGGGGATGCATAGCATTTCCTTTCTCTTTTGGGGGTTCTCGGGCGGGGATGGAGGCCGGAAATGAATCTTCCCCCTGGCCTCCTGCGTGACACGGGCTCAAGGCCCAATCAACTGATTCAGGGTTGGAAGATCGGGGATACCCTCCTTTACGGACTCGATGGTCCATGGCGCATGCCATCCTCCGATCCTCCATCCCCGCCTGAAACCAAACTATCCGAAATCTACACGCATTTCTAGTAGGAGGGCACATGGGTATCGTGCGGGCGGTCGGGAATCATCTGGAGCGGGACGGGGTGCCCTTTGTGCCATGGGGTGTCAACCACTTCTGGCCTAGGACAGGCTGGGCACCTCAGCTTTGGAAGACCTATGATCCTGCCAAGGCAGAACGAGATTTCGCCAAGCTTGCCGAGTTGGGCTGCAACGTGGCGCGCGTGTTTGGCACGTGGGAGAGCTTTGTCACGTCGGAGAGCAAAGTTAACGAGGAAGGATTCCGCAAATTCGATTCGATGCTCGAGATCGCGTGGAAGCACGGGATCATGCTGCATCCTACGGGTCCGGACCATTGGGAGGGATTCCCCGAGTTCATGGGCGGCGAGACGAACTATGTCCAGGCCGAGCCGTTGCTCAAGGCGGCGGAGAACTATTGGCGTGAGATGGGCACGCGCTACAAGAACGACGAGCGTGTGTTTGCCTATGACCTGCTGAATGAGCCATCGGTCCGTCTGGACGAGCATTTTGCCCAAGCATGGCGAGAGATCGCTGGCCCCAAGAACGACCCCGTCGCTTGGCCCACCGATCTTGGCAGGCGACCTAGAGGCATGTGCGATGAGGCCAAGCTGGAGATCGAGCGTCTTCGGCGACGTCTGGGCGATGCGTGGATCCGCCGCATGTCCGACGCCATTCGTTCCACAGGGACGGAAACACCGATCACGGTGGGTTACCTGCAATTCGTCTTTCCCTATATGCCTATGTCGTGTGGCTTTCATCTCTCAGGGGCGGCTGAGCTACTCGATTTCATCAGCATCCATTTTTACCCAGGCAATATTGGGCTTTCCACCGATTACCGCTGGGAGCTTGATCAGGGCGCGTTGTGGGCATCCTATGCCTCGTCGTTCGGCAAGCCGGTCATCTTTGGTGAGTTCGGCTGGCTCGGAGGCAACACCAAGCCGTTCATCTCGGACGGGGGTGGGGTCAGCTACCCACCTAGCACGCAGGAGCAGTCGGGCGTATGGTGCCGCGATCTGGTGGAGGCGACTCTCCCCTATGCCTGTGGCTGGCTCTGTTGGGGCACGTTTGATGTGCCCGAGGCGCGTGATTGCACACGGCATAGCGGCCTCTTTGATGCCGACGGCGAGCTCAAGGCCTGGGGACGACTGTTCGGAGGTATGGGCCCGCGGGTCAAGGCGAACCTGCCGGTGGATAGGCTGCCAGTGGTGACGTTCGACCCAGAGCCGCTGATTCTTGGTTCGGTTGATGCCTACGAGGCGCTGGATGCCATGATCTTCCGGCGACGGACGGAGGGGGATTTTCGTCTGTCGGAGGCGTAGCGCTTCCATAAGGCGGTCTGGTCGCGCGGGGGGAGCTATGAACTCTCCCCGCGCGGTTTTATCGGGAGCACGCTAGGGGTTGATAACGATCTTGGTGCGATTCGGTTGCTCCATGGTCGCTAGTGCCTGGTGGATCTCGGCGAGAGGGAAGCGGTGCGTAATGACGCGTTCGGTGTCCACCAGGCCGGTTTCCATCAGCCGAATGGCAGCCTGCATGGCCCGGGGTGTGGTGCCAAAGCTCGCATCCATCCGCCCTTCTAAAAAGTGGGTGAGTCCGCCATCGAGCGTGAACGTCTCGTGCGTGGTGATGCCAAATACGTTCCAGCGCGTGCCGCGTCGCCTAAGTTTTACCATCAGCTCTACAGCCTGGATGGGCCCCGCTGCCTCGACGACCAGATCAGGCCCTCGCGGGATGATCGCATACACGGCGGCGACGGCGTCGTTCTTGGAGGGATCCACTATGTGGGTGGCGCCTAGCTCTATGGCGCGCTCGCGAGCATGCGGGTTCGGGTCGACGGCGATCAAACGCGCCGCTCCCGCCGCGCGTGCGACCATCAGGCACAACAGCCCAATGCCGCCAGCGCCGATAATGACCACGTCATCGCCGAGCTGCATCTGGCTATGCTCGATCACGCCTTTCCAGGCTCCTGACAGGGGCTCGGTGAGCGCCCCTGCGTCAAAGGAGATGCTGTCAGGCTTGGGGAAAAGGCAGCTCTCACGGGTGAGCATGTACTCGGCAAAGGCGCCTGGCCATACGTCCTCGGGCCCATCGCCGCCAGTGGTAAAGGCGTGTTCACAATAGTGGGTGTTGCCCGCGCGGCAGTGCTCGCAGAATCCGCAGTAGCCCGAGGGTTGACAGATAACCTCATCACCCACCTGCACGTGGCTGACTGCCGGACCTACTGCCGCCACGATGCCACTGGGCTCGTGCCCGACGATGCAAGGGAACGATACGTTAGTGCGTATGCCTCGGATCGCCTTATAGTCGGTGGCGCAGATGCCGCAGGCATGGATGCGCACAAGTACCGTGCCGGGTTCGCGGGGCTCGGGGATGGGGACCTGCTCCAGCCGCAGATCGTCTACGTCGTGCAACACGGCCGCGAGCATGGTCTCCATGGTGTTTGACTCCTTTTGCTACACTGATCGGCTCTATTATGCTCACTCACCCTTGGCACGCAAGAGGTTTGACACTCGATGGTCCGACGATATACTGACAACCGCTCTGTAAAGCAGGTGGTCTGATGGGCGATGGGATGTCAAGGTGAGAGACCAGATCGACATCCGGCGGTGGGTGACGGTGGTGCTGCATCACGGGTGGTGGATCGCTGCCTTGGGCGCGATCGCTGCAGGGGTGACGTACCTGGTCGGTCTCATGACGCCTGTGACCTATACCGCTTCCGCTTTGGTGGGCATTATTGACCGCTCTAATGTCGTGGCCTTCGATCCCCGCTTCTTGCCCATCGAGCGTGATCTCCCCAGTTTTGAGCCCTATCCCGCTTTGGCTAGCTCTGATGCTGTGTTGTCTGACCTGCTGCGGCGTCTAGGCGATAGAGCGCCTGGCGATGGCTCTATGGATGCGCTCCGAGGCCGGTTGATAGCCGCCCTTGCCGCTGACAAAGTGCTGTTACGCCTGGCAGCCTCAGCGGCGACGCCCGATGAGGCTGCCGCGCTCGCCAACGCTTGGGCAGAGGTGGTGGTTGAGCATGCCTCCGCACTGTACGAGGCCACGGACGTCGCCCTACTGGCGCGGTATGAGGAGCATCTGGCCGCGGCGAGGGATGATCTCGCGCGTGCCCGCGACGCCTTGGTGGATTACGATGTCTCTGCGCGCGTGCAGGGCCTTCAAGACGAACTTGCCGATGCTGAAGCGGAGAGTAAGCAGTTGCAGGATGAGCTTCAAGCGTTGCGGGCCATCGAACGAGATGCTCACGCTGCACGAGCGGCCGTAGAGTCTTGCGCGGGCGAGAGCTCGGCGCTGGGGCAGTCGCTGGATGCGCTCCTGGCGGAGGCGCTGCGACCTATGGGGGAGAATGTCTCGTCGCCCGACTCGGTCACGGATGACGCTGCTGAGAGTGTTCTTGATCTGATAGAGCAAGTTCTGGCTGTGCGTATGGCAGCGACGCGGGAGGCGCTCAACGTTGCGCAAGCGAACGTAGCCGAGCTCCGTGGCGACTTGGCAGAGCAGGTGGCGGAGCGCGATGCTTTGGCTCTAGCGGTGCGAGAAGCTGAGGATCGTGTCCTCTTGGTCTCCACGGCGGCGGAGCGCGTTCGCCTAGCTGCAGATGGTAGCCGGATCAAAGTGCAGTTGACCAGCTACGCTGGCGTTCCTACACGGCCATCTTCTGGAGGTCCAAACGCTCTGGCCATAGCTTTGGGCGGGCTGGCGGGCCTGCTCTTTGGCATCGTTTTGGCTCTATTCCTGGCGGGTCAGCGCCGAATCCCGGGCGGCTCCGCGTCCGCGGAGGCCTAGTGGGCACGCCCAGTACGCCGCGCTCGGGGATGCTGGCGCGCCGCGAGCGGATATGGCTCGCGGTCTTGCTGGCCACGCACCTGGTGTTGGGCATTCTCTGGGGGGCGGCGATCCCCCTGTTCGAGGCCCACGATGAGGTTGGGCACTATTATCATGTGCGCTACATCGCGCGCCATGGCCGTCTGGTGCCGCCGGGCCAGACGCTGGTGAATATGTGGGACGAATCCCGGCAGCCACCGCTCTACTACCTCTTGGCCGCGGGACCCGTCAGCCTAGTCAATACGGACGATGGTCCAGCCTTCACCCCCAATCCCTACGCGGGATGGGACCTCGCGCTCGGAGGTTTCAATGCCGTGATGCACGATCCGGTGTATGAAGCTTTCCCTTGGCGAGGTGGGGTGCTGGCCGTACACGTTGCGCGGGCGGTCTCGACCCTACTGGGAGCCTTTACGGTCTGGGCGACGTTTGCCGCAGCGCTGCGCCTGGCTCCGTCAAGACCGGCGGTGCGTTGGGGAGCGGCGCTGGCTCTGGCGCTATGGCCACAGTTCCGCTTTAGCAGCAGTGCCATCAACAACGATAGCTTGGTCACCTTGAGCGGGGCTTTGATGGCTCTGGCTCTATCAGGCTTGCTGACAGCCAACTTGCACCGCCGGTGGCGCTGGCTCGCAGGCGTGGGCGTGTGCGGCGCGCTGGCCGCGCTGTCCAAGAACAACGGCCTGCCACTGGCGGCGGTGGGCGGGCTGATTACCCTCGTGGCCATGGTGTGGCGAGCCCCGCGGCATCCGTGGCGCACAATCGCGGTGGTTGGGGGTATCCTGGGGCTGGGTGCCATCCTTGTGAGTTGGTGGTACACGCGTAACGTAGGTGGTGGGCAGGGGCCCCTGGCACTGCCGTTCATGGATGTTTGGCTCTACCAGATGCGGCGTCTATTCGGCCGCGATGGTGTTGGTGCTGGCCAGTTTTTGGGGCGCCTGGCCGTTACGGGTCGGTTCGCGTGGCGATCGTTATGGGCAGCCTTCGGTTGGGGCAACATCGGCTACCCCCAGGTATTCTACTGGCTCGCTGGGGGATGGTGCCTTGCGGGTCTTGCGGGTTTGGCGGCGAGGCCTCGCCGCGTAGCAGAAAACG
Organism: uncultured Anaerolineales bacterium; assembly: GCA_964614895.1. Lineage (GTDB taxonomy): Bacteria > Chloroflexota > Anaerolineae > UBA1429 > UBA1429 > DAIRUQ01. Next base: position 3,649 of record CAZTMY010000092.1, on the reverse strand, counting down.
GTTCCCAGGGAGCTGTAGTGGCCTTGGCGCTGATCGTGGGCGCTGTGGCGCTACCGACGTGGCTGCTCTACGTGGCTACGGGGATCCCGTACCTCCAAGGTCGTTACCTACTCCCTGCCTTGCCAGCATTCGTCATCCTGGTGGCCCTCGGCTGGGACCAGCTTCTGCCGCAGCGGGCCAAGGCTTGGTTCTGGGGGGTACTGGCTGGGGCGTTGCTCTTGGTCGCTTTCGTGACGCCATGGGCTCTTATCGCTCCCGCCTATGCGCCTCCCAGGCCCTTGACGGCGGCCGAACTGGCACAATACACGCCAACCTTAGCCCAGTTTGGCGACATAGCCGAGCTTGTGGGATACCGTCTGCCGAATCCGCGACCCGATGCCGGCGGAACGTTGGACGTCTACCTAGCCTTGCGCGTCGTGGCGCAGAGCGAAGCTCCGTTGACTCTGGCAGTCAAGGCCTTCGATGCGAATGGGCGTCTAGTAGGCAGCGTGCATCGCTATCCGGGCCACGGGGCTCTCGATACCACTATGTGGGATCCGGGTCTGCTGTTCGAGGAGTATGTCGCGTTGCCCATCGCAGCGGCGGCATCTGAGGGGGCGGGAAGGCTAGAGATCAGTTTCTACCAGGCTGAGAGGCCCCAGTCGCCGCTGGTGGTGCGCGATGGGGCGGGCACGCGCCTGGGCCGTAGCCTGGCCCTGCTGGAAGCGTTCCGTATACGCGAGGGTGCGGGAGCGCCCCTGGAAGACGTGGTGGCGCATCGGTTCGGTGAAATGCTGGCCATTTCCGCGCCTGAGGTAGCGCTTGCCTGTGTCGGCAATCGCCCTGTCGCCGAGGTGCGCTGGGCTTGGCGCGTCGAACGACAGATGGTGACTGACTATCGGCTTTCTCTCCAGCTGCGGACATCTGGTGGGGCCATGGTTGCGCAACGTGATGGCCCCCTGGCAGAAGGGAGCGTTCCGACAAGGTTATGGGATGTGGGCGAGGTGGTCCCAGAGCAAGTGACACTGTCACTGCCCAGACACGTGACGTCCTCGCCCTTGCGGCTGTATCTGATCGTGTACGATCCTGTGTCTGAGCGTCGCTTGCCTGTGGCCGAGCCCGACGGGGGTACAATGGGCGTTGATGAGCTGCTCCTTGGCAGTTTCGGAGCAGATGATCTGGCGGTCTGCGAGAGTGGCCGGCAGGAGTAGGGATGGGTAGCGCCATGCGCGTGCTATCGGTTTTCGGCACTCGGCCTGAGGCGATCAAGATGGCTCCAGTGGTACGGGAGCTCTCCCATCGGGAGGGGATCGTATCGCGTGTGTGTGTAAGCGCTCAGCACCGAGCTATGCTCGATCAGGCACTGCATCTCTTTGGTATTGTGCCCGATGTAGACCTCGATGTGATGCGTGCAGATCAGACGCCGACGGATGTGGCCGCTGCCGTTCTCACGGGGTTGCAGGAGGTATTTGACTGCGAGCGGCCGGACTGGGTATTGGTGCAGGGCGATACCACGACGGCCGCGGCAGCGGCCTGGGCGGCCTACCACGCGCGTATTCGCGTCGGGCATGTAGAGGCTGGCTTGCGCAGCGGAGACAAGTGGCAGCCTCATCCTGAAGAGGTGAACCGCCGTATGGTGAGCGTGATCGCAGACCTGCACCTGGCCCCGACCAAGGGCGCGCGCTGCAATCTTCTGGCGGAGGGAGTTGAGGCACAGAGGGTGGTGGTCACGGGCAATCCTGTCATCGATGCGCTTCATTGGGTGAGTGCCTTGCCCTATGACCTGTCTGTTGGTTCGCTAGCCGGTATAGATTGGAGCAAGCGGGTGCTGCTGGTAACGGCACACCGTCGCGAGAATCACGGGGCTCCGCTGCGTCGCATCTGTCTGGCGCTCCGAGATATCGTGGCCGCGTATCGTGATGATGTCTTGGTAGTCTATCCGGTTCACCCCAACCCACATGTCGCCGGGCCGGTGCATGCGCTTCTCGGAGATGTGTCCGGGGTGCGTCTGCTGCCGCCGCTGGGCTATCTCGAGTTCGTCCAGCTTCTGAAGCGCTGCTACCTGGTGCTAACGGATTCTGGTGGCGTCCAGGAAGAGGCGCCTGGGCTAGGCAAGCCCGTCCTGGTGCTCCGCGAGACCACCGAGCGGCCAGAGGCCGTCGCTGCTGGCATGGCCAAGCTAGTTGGGACGGACCGAGAGCGCTTGGTTAGCGAGGTGCGGCAGCTACTGGAGGACAGGTGTGCCTATGATGCCATGGCTCAGGCGGCGAACCCTTTCGGCGACGGGCATGCTGCGAGGCGTATTGTGGACGCTCTTCAGGCCTTCGGTGGCTGAGTCTTCTGGGATGGCATAGGCGAGCGGGAGCTGTGTATGGCCGCTGAGAGCAAGGTCTCCCTAGACATTCTCTATTTCGGCATGACAACCTGGGATGGCATTACCGGTCGTGCCAAGCAGATAGCCGCGCGCCTGGGTAGAGCGGGCCGTGTCTGCTTTGTGGATCCTGTCACACCGTCATTGCCTGGCAATCTGATGCGTTGGATCCGAGGGGCTCGCACGCGCCCTTGGAAGGCTCGGATGGAGCGGAAGGCCGAGGGGCTTTGGGTGCTGATCCCTCCGCCCGCTTTTCCTTGGGGCTTTGATCTGGCGGCCTGCAATCATCTGAACCAAGCCATCGTGGGAGCCCTGGCACGCCGCGCAGCCCAGCGACTTGGGTTCACTAACCCGATCCTTTGGATCGAGCATCCATTGGAGGGCGAGCAGATTGCTCGGGTCCATCACCGCATGGTATGCTATCACTGTCGTGACAACTATCCGGCCTTTTGGCAAGGAGTCCCTCATCGCCGCCGACTGGTAGCTCGCTTGGAGGCCGAGATGCTGCCAAAGGCCGACGTCGTGGTTGCCGCATCGACGGCGCTGGCCGAGAGATGCCGCCGTGGCAACGAGCACGTCCATGCCGTTCCCAACGCGGCTGACTATGCTCACATCTCGGCGGCTGAGGGCCCCGCTCCCGAGCTGACCGGGTTGGGGCGGCCGATCATCGGGTACCTGGGGACCATATCCCATTGGGCGGATTTGGATACTGTGTATCGCTTGGCCAGCCGTCATCCTGACTGGTCGTTTGCCATGGTGGGTCCCGTGGAGAACCTGGATTTGGGACCGTACCGCGGTCTGTCGAATCTGCGGTTTCTCCCCCGGGTGAGCTACGACCGTGTTCCTGCGATCATCGCTGCGTTCGACGTGTGCCTCTTGCCCCGGAAGCAAACTGACCTTACCCGGCACATGGATCCGATCAAGGTTTACGAGTATCTCAGCTTGGGCAAACCGGTGGTGGCATCGCCAATGCCCGGGCTCCAGCGCTACGCGGACTTGGTCTATCAGGCCGAGGATGTGGATCAGTTTGAGGCGTCTATCGAGAAGGCGCTCGCAGAGTCTGAGCAGGAGGATAGCGAGGCCAAACGGGAGGCGCGACGGGCTGTGGCTCGGGCCAATACATGGGAACAGCGCATGACGCGGATTCTGGAGGCGTTGCGCGAGACGGACCGCAGGCTAGGGTACACGCCAGGCTACTGATCCCCCCGAGGGGGTGATGTGATCTTTCGGGAACTGGGGGTTGTGTGGCGCCGTCTGGACGACTAGGGCGCGATGGTGAGTGATGACGATAGCATATCT
>CAZTMY010000091.1:739-8844 GCA_964614895.1 uncultured Anaerolineales bacterium | reverse complement strand
GTCGCCCATTTGGATCCAGAACTCGGCGACGTCGCGTTCGCCAGTCCGAAAATCCTCCAACAGACGGTTGACGATATGGACGCTCGCCGGCGGGTGGCAGTTCTGCACCTTGCGCCCGATGATAGCGGGCTTGCGCACGAACACGCGCTCATCCTCCCCTTGCGAGTAGTAGCGCACAGTGTCCGCCTCATCCACAAAGGTGATATCCACCGGCAACCGGGCTAGCATCAGGTTCAGTTGCTCAAGCGTCAGCGCGCCCACATCCAGCGGTAGCTGCCCCCGGAATGACGCCACGGCTCCAGACGGCGCCTCCTGTTCCGAGCCGACTGGCTCAGAGACGGAAGCAACGGGTACATCGGGCTCCCACTTGGCCTTGGGCTGCACCAAGGCATAGCCGATGCTCTCGCTTTGCTCTGCGATGGCCTTCCACTCGGAGTCATCCAAGAGCTTCAGCGCTGTGGGATAGAGCACCTGCTCCTCTTTGCCAAACATGGCCACGATCTCATCGCGCAGAGGCTCGAACACCGCCCTCACCCCATCGGCATCCTGTCGCGCCACTGCTGCGCCGAGCTGCTTTAGCCGGTCGCGGATAAGATCGTGGATGCTCCACATCACTGAGGATGGCCCCTTGACGCCGTGCCGTTCCAGGTAGGGGAAGAGAATATTCTCCTTGCGAAGATAGACCTTCTCGACCTGAGAGAGCTGGTCGGCAAAGGCACGCACCTGTCGCCAAGCGCTCTCTCTTGGGAGTTCGGCAATGGCCTGCTCCAGGAGCCCCAGCACTTCTCCCAGGGCATAGTTCTCGTACTTGGCGGTGTGCACCGGATGGCCAGGCGGCACGACGTGCCCACCCTGATCCTGCAGGGCCTCCTCAAAGATAGACAGATGCACATCACACAACTCGCGGACCGATTCTACGGGCAGGCCCTCGTCGATCAGCTCCTGTTCGAGCTCGGACACCTGCACCGCTGTGATCTCGCCGATCAGCCGCTTGAACCGTGCCTTGATCTCTGCGAGGTCGCCTCCCTGATGCAAGTCCAGGATCAGCTCCTTGAGCAATTCCTTGCGGTTCACCGAATCTTTGGCATGCTTACTCATGCGTGGACCTCCCTCTCGTATGCCGCACAACAGCTGTGCATCGCCTCCAAGGCCGCGGACAGCACCTGCCCACCTATTGCCATTGTATCACATCCCGAGATAATCGGTAGCATGAATCGGCATTACTTGGCAAAAAACGGCGAGCTGCGCCAGCCCGCATTGGCACTGCGACATCGCCCTCTTTCCCGGCACCATCCACCGCTCAGTGCTGGAGCTCCTGGAACAGTTGGCCGTCCATGCGACAAGACCCCTGACGGTGACTACCGCGACTGGGACGGCATCGTCTTGTGGGCGCACAACACTGCCGCCTAGTTGCAGGGGGAGGCTGTCACGCACCGCTGGCCGCCCGCAAGCTTGCCCTACACGCCGCCATTCCGAGGCACAACACTGGCTCGTGACGACGCCGCTCAGCAGCCTGGAGGCCTAACGCCACTGCCGCGACATTGCCCAGAGAAGGCGCCGAATCCGTAGAAACACCCAGAGCAATTCCGCATCATCGCCCATGCAAATCGGGCCGACATCCGATATACTAGGAGCGTGTTCGAGGCTGAGCAGACGTGACGACCCTGCGCAGCCCAGCTGTTCCCCACAGACGGGAGCGGCGCTTCTTCTCCTCCTTGGTGGACGGGCTCTGGACATCGCATTGGGCGGCGATGGACAGAGCTCGTTCCGCATCTTGGGGCTTGCCGCCACGCGCTCGCCCACGATCCCCCGCCCGACCTGGGCCCATGCGCCCGGAACAACCGAGTACGATACGGCACTCATCGGATGCCGGGAGAAACGGCGCGACTGAATAACAACCCGGCGATACTGCGGCACTGGGGCCGAGCAGCCCAGCTCCGGCATGAGGACACGCTTCCCACCCTAGACATGGAGGATGTCGAGCTGTGTGGGAACAACGCCTCTGGCCATCGTTGGCCCTTGGAGGCCATCTGTTGTATCCTTGCGTGCGAACACGTTACCATCTCGTGCGCAGCGCATACAGGCTGCGCATCCCTTGCAGAGGAGGCATCCGCATGGATCTAGAGCTGATCGCGAAACTCCAGCAACCCGCAGATACCAAGATCGTGCTCCTAGTGATGGACGGGCTTGGAGGGCTTCCCCAAGAAGCAGGAGGCCCCACGGAACTCGAGGCAGCCCAAACCCCCAACCTGGATGCCCTGGCCGCTCGCTCTATCTGCGGCCTGCACCAGCCAGTGGCTACCGGCGTCACCCCCGGTAGTGGGCCCGCCCACCTTGGGCTGTTTGGCTACGATCCACTCACATACCAGGTACAACGTGGCGTCCTCTCGGCACTCGGCATTGACTTTCCACTCGAACCCCAGGACGTGGCCGCGCGAGGCAACTTTTGCACCATCGACGACAAGGGCCATGTCATCGATCGCCGCGCAGGCCGCATCCCCACCGAGGTCGGTGCGGAGCTATGCAAGGTGCTAAGCAAGATTGAGCTACCGGGCGTTGAGGTCTTTGTGGAACCGGTCAAGGACTATCGCGCGCTCTTTGTGCTGCGCGGCGAAGGTCTGTCTGATGCCATCTCCGAGACAGACCCGCAAGCCACCGGCGTGCCGCCGCTTGAGCCCACAGCGCTGCGTCCTGAGGGCGTCAAGACAGCAGGGCTCGTGAAGCAGTTCCTCGAGCAGGCGCAGCAGGCCTTGGCGGATCGGCAGCCCGCCAACGGCATCCTGCTGCGGGGTTTTGCCCAGAAACCCAACTGGCCCACCTTCAGCGATGTCTATGGGCTGCGGGCCGCCGCCATTGCCCTATACCCCATGTATCGCGGGGTAGCCAAGCTGGTAGGCATGCAAGTCCTCGACGTACACGGCGAGATCGAGGACGAAGTCGCCACGCTCGAACAAGCCTGGGCAGACTATGACTTCTTTTTCTTCCACGTGAAGCCAACGGACAGCGCCGGCGAGGATGGCGATTTCGCCCGTAAAGTCGGCCTGATTGAGCGGGTGGATGCACTCGTGCCTCGTATCCTGGCCCTGGACCCTGACGTGCTCGTCGTCACGGGCGATCACTCGACGCCGGCAGTACTCAAATCGCATAGCTGGCACCCCGTGCCCGTTATGCTCTTTAGCAAGACGGGGCGTCCCGATCCTGTCGACAGCTTTGGTGAAACGGCATGTCTGGCAGGTGGCTTGGGCCCGCGCATGCCCGCCTGTGAGCTCCTGCCTCTCGCGTTAGGCCACGCGCTGCGCATGCAAAAGTTCGGCGCCTAGCCCAACGAGGCGAGCCCACGTATGTTGATCTGAGGTAGCATAATGGAGCATCGCAGCGGCCCGCTGCCGTTGGATCGCCAAGATGTCTGCGTCGCCACGTTGGTCACTCTGGCCAGCGTGGCGCTCTACGTCCGCACGGCCGCGCCAGGCCTGCTCCCAGGAGACGGTGGCGAATTCCAAGTCCTAGGCAACCTGGTAGGCCACGCCCATACCACCGGCTACTGGACCTACACCCTGCTAGCGAGAGTCTGGACTATGTTGCCACTGGGCACGCCGGCCTACCGCGTCACCCTGTTTTCTGGGATGATGGGCGCCATCGCCATGGGGGCCCTCTACCTGGCCGGACGCGCGGCAATAGGTGACCGTTGGGCAACGGTGATAGCGACGGCCGTGGTGGCCACATCCACAACCTTCTGGTCGCAGGCCGTGATCGCGGAGGTCTATACGGCGGGCGCCGCGTTCACGGCGGCGATCTTGGCCCTAGTGCTGCAATGGCGAGCGACTCGACGTCGCGGCTACCTGTTCGCAGCAGGGGTACTAGGCGGCCTTGGCTTGGGGGCCCACGGAACCGTCCTGTTGCTGGCTCCCGCTGTAGCCGCTTTTGTCCTTGCCAGCCAATCCAACTGGCGACGCGATGTGCCCACAGCTCTGGCAGGCGCCGCCCTAGGTCTGGTTCTCCTCTTCGGCGCCTTCTGGTTAGTGGACCTCCGGGATAGTCCTCATAGCATCATCCACACCGCCTATGCGCCTGCGCATAGCGCCTGGGGCGTGGCGCAAGGGACGCTTGACCGCCCCCTCGGCAGGTTCTGGTTCCTGCTGAGCGGGAAGCAGTGGCGCTCTGCCATGTTCGGCGATCCAACCGCCATCATGCCCCGCAATACGGTTGCTTACGGTAGGTCCCTCCTGCGCGACTTGGGAATCCCGGCCCTAGCGTTGGCTGCCATCGGCGCCGTGGCGCTAGCTCGAAGGAGCTGGCGCATCGCCTTGCTAGTGACTATCGGCTATGCCACCCAGATGCTGTACACGCTCAACTATAACATTGGCGACATCCATGTCTTCTTTGTCAACGCGTATCTCTACACAGGCCTCTTCCTAGCTGCGGGTATCGCCGCGGCGCTAGACGCGTTGCGTACCTGGATTCCAAAGAGGCAGAGCGCTTTTGCGCCAGCGGCGAGCGTCTTGTTTCTCCTGGTCATCCTTGTCACCCGCGGGACCCCGACGCCTTGGCGTCTGCTCAGCAATCGCGAGGCGTACCACGAGCTCAGCGGCGTGCCCACAGCGGAAGAGACCACCCGCTGGCATGCCAACATCACCGCGACGGTATCCGCTTTGGAGCCCGATGCCTTGGTTCTGCTCGACTGGCACAACCTCTATCCATTTGTCTATGTGGCCAACCTGGAGCAGGCTCGCGGCGACCTGCGCTTTGCCGAGCCGATGCCGTACTCCCAGCGCTCCGGGATGGCTGAAAGCATGCGGGCCTATCTGGTGCAAGCTGCCCATGAGCGGCCGATCTACTCCAACAAGCCCCTATCAGCCCTGTGCGAGCCCTTGTTTGAGGTCAGCACACACCAGGTCGGAGCGATGCGCCTCTACCGCTATCGCCTCACAGAGTAGCGATTGCGCTTCTCTCAGGCAGAAAGGGCCCTCGGTGTCTCAATGTGAGCACCGAGGGCCTCATTGCTACCAAGCGACGCAGTGCTAGGCTGGACGCTCCCTACCCAGAACGCGTAGCTGAGCCACGTCAGCCTCCACGGGGCGAAGCAAGATCTCGAACCGATACGTGCTCGGAGGCACCAGGTATTTATCCAGAGTTGCCGGTCCGCAACTCCCGCCACCCAACCCGCACTGACGCGCATCCATGTGCCAGATCGTCTCCGGCCGCGGCGTCAGCTCGTTCGTATGGAAGGCGGCATAGAGATCTCCCGCCGTGTAGTGGCTGACACTGGTCTCCATCAACGGCGCATAGCTAGCCAAGAGCCCCACGCCCTTCTCGTTGGTCACCGCGGCCCATCGAACCTCCGTCTTGTTACCGTTCTCCTGCGGCACAATGTACGGCACATGCTGCTCAGAGACGGTACCATCATAGAGACCCACCGCGACGCCGACGTTACGGTCGATGTAGCTCTCCTCCGGGCCACGGCCGAACCAAGCGAAACGCTCAAAGCCGGGCGGCATGGTCATCTCCACGCCCACGCGCGGCAGCGGTGGTAGCTCTGGGTCACAGGCCACGGCATGCTCGGTCCGCACGTGGCCCGAACCGTACACCGTGTAGGTCGTCTCGTGTTGGAAGCCGACCTTGGCACCCTCCGCCTGAACGCGGTGCACCGTACGCACCCGTATTACCTGCGACGCCAAGCGTTCCCATCTGAACGATGTGAGCGACCACGCTACCCGATCGAGCCCAGCGTCCAGCCATCGGGCCAGCGCCTTGCCCGGCATCTCGGGCATGAACTTGAATCCATCGTTGTCCGTTGGTGCGCGCCACACGCACAGTCGCGGCCCCTCGGCAACCAGAGAGATATCCTTCCATACCCAGGTGTTGAGCAAACCTCTGGTGGTGTCAAAGCTCAGGATGCTGTCATCACTAGCCAGTGTCAGGATGCCGGTCTGTTCCGTAACCTCAAGCACGGCCATGGAGATCAACGGCACTAGCCGTGGCGCCGACACGACTTCGGGCAGCGCGAACTGCTCCCAGGCCACCTGGTAGCCAGCTTTCGCCCAGCTCGTGTCCGAGGCCAGCGCGAACCGCACGGTTAGGTGTGCTTCCTGGCCCGAAGTGATAGTCGGCAGCGCGTAGGGCAGCGTCAGCTCCTCTGCACCGCCCGCCGGGGTTGTCAGGCGCGGCAGCGGCCCCTGTTGTTGGACCATGCCGTCCACCTCCAGGACCCACTCACCCCGCAGGTACTCCAGTGTCACGAAATCATGCTTGTTCACGATGCGTACGCGGCCCGCAGCGAGATCCACTGCCTCGACGGCCACCGGCTGGATCAGCTTCTTGTACTCCACCATAGCTGGCTGCGGCGTCCGATCGGGAAAGACAAGGCCGTTGATGCAGAAATTGCGGTCGTTAATCGTATCGCCGAAATCGCCGCCATAAGCCCAATACTCGTGGCCCTGATCGTCCGTCTTGATCAAGCCCTGATCAACCCAGTCCCAGATGAAACCACCCTGTAGGCCGTGCACCGACTCGATCGCCTCCCAGTACTCGCGCAGGTTGCCACAACTGTTGCCCATAGCGTGGGCGAACTCGCACATAACTAGAGGTCGGTAGTGGTCCACGTCCTGGCAGAAATCGATGATCCGCTGTACAGGCGGATACATAGGGCAGACGAAATCGCTCGCGTGCGTGCCCGCCGTCCAGTCCACGTGCATAGGCCCCTCATAGTGCACCAGGCGCGACGGATCGTAGCCACGGATCCAGCCCGCCATGGCATCGTGGTTGGGACCGTATCCGCTCTCGTTCCCCAACGACCAAACAACCACGCTGGGATGGTTCTTGTCGCGCTCGACCATCCGCATGGCACGATCGACAAAGGCATACGTCCACTCCGGATCGTGACAGAGCCGGTTGTACAGCGAGTGCGCCTCAACGTTGGCTTCATCCCAGACATAGATTCCGTACTCGTCGCAGAGGTCGTACCAGCGCTGATCGTCGGGATAGTGGCAAGTACGCACGGCGTTGATGTTGTGGCGCTTCATCAGGAGGATATCTTGCAGCATGCCCTCCATGGTCAGCGCCTTGCCACGACGATCATCGTGCTCGTGACGGTTGACGCCCTTGATCAGCACGGGCACGCCGTTGATCAACATTTGCCGGTCACGTAGCTCGATACGACGAAAGCCAACGCGCCAGGCGCCGTACTGTAACGGCTCGCCATCGGGATCCAATAGCGTCACCACCACCGTGTAGAGATATGGCGTCTCGTGCGACCAGAGCTTGGGGCGATCGACCGGACATGCTAACGACACACATGGTTGCCGTTGCTCCACCCAGGCATAGGTTCCTTGCGCCTCGCAACCCGGCACTGGCTCTCCCGAGGCGGTATAAAGCTGCATGCGCACGCCATAGCCGGTAGCCTGCTCCACTGCACCCCCCAGCGTGGCCGTGACCTCCAGGTCACCAGCCGTCAAGCTCTCGTCCAGCTTGGGCCGGGCGAATACATCAGCCAGATGCACGGGTGGCAGCGCGTATAGATAGACATCGCGATAGATGCCAGCCATCCGCCAGTGATCCTGGTCCTCCAAGAAGCTGCCATCGCTCCAACGGATCACCTCGGCCGCCAGCAAGTTCTCCCCCAATGTGACGATATCGGTGACGTCAAACTCGGCCGGCAGTCGCGAGCCTTGGCTATAGCCCACGAAACGGCCGTTCAGCCACAGGTAGAACGCGGACTCGACGCCCTCAAAGCAGAGGATGATGCGTCGCCCCTCCCAATCGGCCGGCACCTCGAACGTTGTGCGATAGAGTCCGGTGGGGTTGTCGTCCTGGGGCACACCGGGCGGCGTGTTAGGGATGGGCATCCGGACGTTGGTGTAGATGGGCTTGTCATAGCCCTGCAACGTCCAGTTGGATGGCACTTCGATCTGATCCCAGCGGTCGGCGTCATAGCCCGGCTCGACAAAGCCGGGATCCACGGCATCGGGATTGGCCGCCAAGTGGAATCGCCACTCGCCATTGAGGCAACGGTACCAGGGCGAGGCCTCGGGGTCGCGCGCCATGGCGCTGGCGACGTCATCGTAGGGAATGCGGGTCACGTGGGCAGGCAGTTTGTTGATGGCGATGAC
>CAZTMY010000091.1:0-729 GCA_964614895.1 uncultured Anaerolineales bacterium | reverse complement strand
GCGGGTTGGCCTCCCATCGATTCAGTTCTAGCATGTCTCGGCTCCTTTGCATCGTAGACACCAAAAGTCACCAGGCGCTCGCATCCTCCAGCGCGTCGAGAACAACGTGCAACGAAGCACGCCAGTTCTCAGGATACTGCTCCGAGACCTCGAATGCCAGTCGGCGACCATCGGGTGCGCCCTGTGCGATACGATCCCACACGAGCTGCTTGAGCTCCCTCGGCGGCATATCGTAACACGCCACATTGATATTCGACCAGAGTAGCTTGTCGGGCCAAGCAGCGCGAGCCTGAGCAAGCGTCATGTCGCCCTCCGGCGGCGGTGTGAACGACTCGATAGCGTCGATAGGCGCCTGCCCGATCAGGTCCGCACAAGTCGCTAGCTGCCCATCGTAGTGCGTGCCGACGATCTTGCCAGCCTGTTGAAGCGGAGGAAAACACAATTCGTACACCGGCAAGAGAAGCTGCCGGTAGCGCCGGGGCCCCAGTGTCTCGCTAGTGAAGTTCTCCAACACCGACACGAATCTCCCAGGCCCCTCGGCCACGATCTCCACACCACGCCGAAAACGCCTCAGCAGTCCCTCGTAAAGCGCCATCATCTCATCCTGTAGATCCACGAGCTGGAGCCCAAACTGTTCCACTCCGACCCAGTCGACCAGGATCGTCTGCAGCGGCGTCCGCCCTAGGTAGACCAAAGCAACCCCGTGAGGACCAATCTGGGATTCGCGCT
>CAZTMY010000090.1:0-8902 GCA_964614895.1 uncultured Anaerolineales bacterium | reverse complement strand
TCTTTGGCGCACCTTTGCTCGTCCGCGTCGTGCGTCCCGTGAGCGAATTATAGGAGTGGCCGAAGTCAGGTGCTTTGGGCTTCTTTGCTTGCTTGCTCCGGCCTTTCCGGACCAACTGGTTAATCGTTGGCAATGTCTACCCCCTCATAGCCTGCTACCGCAAGCTTGTCCTTCCATGAGTTTTAGTTATAGCATGAATCCAAGTCACCGTCAAACCATTCGTATGGCTTGCCGCAAAATCCTAGGATGTCGGACCGAACCCCATACCTAGCCCAAACCTCGGCAGAGGGACCATCTGGTCATCATGCGCCAGGTTGATGGGCTCGCCGTTTTCATTGTACACGTCCACCGAGAGACCAAGCGCCTGCAGCTCCTTTACGAGCACGTTGAAGGACTCTGGCACACCAGGATTGGGGATCGGCTCTCCCTTTACGATGGCCTCGTAGGTCTTGACACGGCCAGTGACGTCATCGGACTTGATGGTGAGCATCTCCTGGAGCGCATGCGCGGCGCCATAGGCCTCGAGCGCCCATACCTCCATCTCACCAAAGCGCTGACCACCGAACTGGGCCTTGCCGCCTAACGGCTGCTGAGTCACCAACGAGTACGGCCCGGTCGACCGAGCGTGCACCTTGTCCTGTACTAGGTGCGCGAGCTTGAGCATGTAGATGATGCCTACCGTCACCGGACGGTCAAAGGGCTTGCCGGTTTTACCATCATAGAGCATCATCTTGCCCGTAGTCGGCAGAGGATCACCCGTCTTCTGCGACTGCTCGAGCGCCTTGGCAGTTATCTCCTCAAGCGAGTCGCCCTCGGTTTCTACACCGTGTTCCTGCAGCCAGAGACTCAGGCACACCTGCCGCGCGAGATCGTCAAAGGCCTCGCGCTTCTCCAAAGCCGGCGGGTTGTCGTATGACATGAACGCACTGGTATCATAGCCCAACTCATCCATCCAGTAGTCCAACCACGTCCTACGCATCAGGGTCAAGTCCGCCAGGATCGCGTCGATGTCAGCTAACGTTCGTCCCTTCTCATAGAGATAATTCCCAAGGAAGATCTCGCGGGCCTCGTCTTCGTCCCGCAGAGTCTCGAACGCGATGCCTTCATCTTCCAACCAGCTCCAAACTCGCTCGGTCAGCTCCTTCCAGGCACGATCGATGAGCCACGCACGCGCCAACTCTGCTGCGATCTCGTCTTCTGTTGCGCCATCCGAGACCGGCGACGCCACACGCAGCCCCAGCCGATCCGCGGCCCACCCAAGGTGCGTTTCTAGAATCTGCCCAACGTTCATGCGAGCCGGCACACCCAATGGGTTCAAAATGATTTCCACTGGCGTGCCATCCTCTAGATAGGGCATATCCTCAACGGGAACCACCTTCGAAATGACGCCCTTGTTCCCGTGACGTCCCGCCATCTTGTCGCCCGCGGTAATCTTGCGTCGCTGGGCCACCATCACGCGCACTAGCTTTTCCACGCCGGCGGGCAGGTCTCGATGATCGTCGCGCGTGAACACATGCACGTCTACGACAGTGCCCTCTTCGCCGTGTGGCAGCCGCAACGAGGAGTCTTTGACTTCACGTGCTTTCTCGCCAAAGATGGCCCGCAGCAACTTTTCCTCAGGGGTGAGCTCGGTCTCGCCCTTGGGCGTGATCTTGCCCACTAGGATATCGCCGGGGCCCACCTCAGCACCGACGTAGACAATGCCCTCTTCGTCCAGGTTGCGCAGAGCATCCTCGCCCACATTGGGGATGTCGCGCGTGATCTCCTCAGGCCCAAGCTTGGTCTCGCGTGCCTGTATTTCGTGCTTCTCCAGATGGATCGAGGTGAACCGGTCAGACCTGACCAGGTCCTCGCTGACCAGGATTGCATCCTCATAGTTGCCGCCGCCCCAAGACATGAACGCGACGAGCACGTTCTGCCCAAGCGCGAGCTCGCCCTGCTCCGTGGACGACGAATCGGCGATCACGTCACCCACCTTCACCCACTGCCCGCGATGCACTACGGGGCGCTGATGGATGCATGTCGACTGGTTCGACCGGTTGAACTGCCGTAGCTTGTACTCGACCTCTTTACCGTCCGCCGTGGCCAGCACAACGCGCTCACTGCTGACGGCCGTCACCTCGCCTTCGTGCTCAGAGCGGAGCACCTGCCCCGAATCCAGGGCAGCTTGCTTTTCCATGCCTGTACCCACAAGCGGCGCTCGCGGCTCCACCAGTGGCACGGCCTGCCGCTGCATGTTCGCTCCCATCAAGGCGCGGTTTGCGTCGTCATGCTCAAGGAAAGGGATCAACGCGGCCGATACGCCCACGATCTGCTTCGGCGAAACGTCCATATAGTCAATGTTGTCGATGCTTTCGATCAGGAACGTATCATAGTAGCGCGCCGAGACGCGTTCATGCTCGAACTCCCCGACATCGTTCAGAGGCGCATTCGCCTGCGCGATGACATAGTGTTCCTCTTCATCCGCGGAGAGGTACACGACCTCTTTGGTCACAAAGGAGCGTACACGAAACGTGTCTTCATCCAGCTCTGCGAGCTTGGCAGCCAGGCGCTCGTCTACTAACTGACCTCGATCCGCAACGATTTCGCCGGTTTCGGCATCGATGACCCGCTGCTGCAATTGGTGTCCCACCAAGACCTCGGGGTCGTTCGGCAGCTCTTTCGCCACCTTGCGGTAGGGTGTCTCGATAAACCCGTAGGAGTTCACCTCCGCAAAGGTTGCCAGTCGACCAATGAGGCCGATGTTCGGGCCCTCTGGTGTCTCGATGGGACAGATGCGACCATAGTGTGAGAAGTGCACATCGCGCACATCAAAGCCAGCCCGCTCACGCCTCAAGCCACCTGGTCCCAAGGCCGAGAGGGTGCGCTTGTGGGTTAATTCGTCCAGCGGATTGGTCTGGCCCATGAACTGGGATAGCTGGCTACCGCCAAAGAACTCGCGCATCACCGCTACCACGGGGCGAATGTTGATCAGGGAAATCGGCGAGACCTGCTCTGGGTCACGGATGCTCATGCGCTCACGAACGACGCGCTCCATCCGCAGAAACCCTACACGAAGCTGATTCTGAATCAGCTCGCCCACCGTCTTGACGCGGCGATTGCCAAGATGGTCGATGTCATCGGCGCCCTCGGTGCCGTTGTTCACCTTGATCATATGCCAGAGCACGGCGAACAGATCCTGCTTGGTGATCGTTCGCTGCTTGATGGGCATCTCGAGACCCAAACGACGGTTAAGCTTGTAACGACCAACCCGCGCCAGGTCATACCGCCTGGGATCGAACAGGAGCGACACCAGGTAGCTTCGAGCGTTATCGAGCGTCACCGGATCACCGGGTCGCATCCGGTGATAGAACTCCAGCAATGCCTCTTCTGGCGTCTCGGGGTGATCCGAGACGCTATCCAGGGTCGTAGCGATGAGCTGGCGATCGGGATCATCGTCGACCTCGGCAAAATAGTCGATCAGCCACTCATCACTGAGATCGCCCAGATCAAAGTCGTCCCTGCCGTCACTCACCGCCCCGAGAGCCCGCAGTAAGATGGTGACTGGGATGCGACGCTTGCGATCGACCTTGACGGCCAGCACGTCTCGCTTGCCCGTCTCGAACTCGAGCCATGCGCCACGGTTCGGAATTAGCTTGACGTTGCAGAGCTGACGGCCCGTACGCAGGTCCTCGTCCACAGTAAAATACGCGCCAGGTGATCGGATCAACTGGCTCACAACGACGCGTTCCGCACCGTTCACGATGAACGTGCCCGTCTTGGTCATGATGGGGTAGTCGCCCATGTACACATCCTGGACGACCGGCTGATCCGTCTCTTTGTTATAGAGCAAGACCTTGACATATAGTGACGCCGCATAGGTCGCATCGCGGATGCGACATTCTTCCTGAGTGTATTGAGGCTCCTCAAACCGGTAATCGAGCCCGAATTCCTCGTTGAGCTGCTCATCGTACCCGGGGAAGTGCAGCTCTAGATTCTTGTTAAAGCTTACGATCGGGGATATCTCATCAAACAGCTCGCGAATACCATCCTTCTGGAACCACTTGAAGGACGCGATCTGGGTGTGGATCAGGTCAGGAACCGGCAAGACATCTTCGATGCGCGCGAAACTCTTGCGAGAGACGGCACGCGTGCCGCCGTCGTGTTGCAAGGCCCTCGTCTCGAAAGTTGCCATGATGGTTCACTCTCCTTCAGAGCTTGACCATACCCAACTCGTCGCAAGCACACGCTACCCTTGCTTCTTACTGTGGCATGGTCGCGAAAAGGCACGAGAACACACATACCGCCCTGCTGGTAGCTCACAGGGCGGTGATTTTCGAGCATGCGAGGAAACTAGGCACCCACCTTGATCAGAGGAGACTCGTCTCAATACGAAAGATGGTGTGATGCGCCATCACACCTAAGGTTCACGCTCGCAGCCCTACATAATACCACACTCCAGCCGACTGTCAAATCCTCGCTACCAGGTATGCAACGCAATCCCTACGGTAGCGGAGCCCCCCTTAGCTCTCCTCTTGAGCACTGCGCTCCAGCAGCGTATCCACCTCATGCTTGAGCGTTTCCAGATCGGCGAATGACCGGTACACCGAAGCAAACCGCACGTAAGCGACCTCGTCCAGAGCCTTAAGCCGGCTCATGACCATCTCTCCAATAGTTGCGCTGCTCGCCTCGGCTTGGCCTAGGCTGTAGAGCTGATTCTCGATATCTTCCACTAGATGCTCAACATCGTCAGGGCTCACCGGACGCTTGGCACACGCCTTCCAGATCCCCTCAAAGAGCTTCTGTCGGTCAAAGTTCTCGCGCCGACCATCTCGCTTGACTACGAGCAGCGTCACCCGCGCCACTCGCTCGTACGTTGTGTAGCGCTGGCCACACTCCTGACACTCGCGCCTGCGACGTATGGCATCACCCACCTCTCGCGTATCGATCACGCGCGAGTCGGTAGATCCACAGAAAGGGCACTTCATCGGCTTGACTTGTCCCCGCCACGCAGGCCTTGCATCAAGAAATCCGAGATGCCCAACTGTCGGTCATCACCCTCGGCATGCCTGCTAGTCGCTACCCGATCGCCTTTGACGGGATGGTAGTCGCTCACGCCGGGGACTTCGATCGTTGTCCAGGACGGCCGCTGAGGCCCCCCATCTCTGCCGGGCGTCACTGTCGCGTCCCACATAGGCTCCGCTGCCTCCAGCTCCCGACCATCAAATCCAGCAGCGACGAGGCGAATTTGCATCTCGTCCTCAAGGCGCTCGTCCACGCCACCGCCCCAGATGATGCTGGCATCGGCATCCGCCAAGTCGCTGATGATGTCCGCGGCAGCTTGCAGCTCGTACAGCGACATGCTCGGATCACCGCGCACCTCAAAAAGAACCGACTTGGCTCCACGGATGTCGCGATCCAGCAGGCTAGAATACACGGCCTGCTCGGCAGCATCACGGGCACGCTCGGGCCCACGGCCCACTCCAATGGACAGAATTGCGCTCCCCGCTTTGGCAAGAGTCTCGCGCACGTCGTTAAAGTCCACGTTGATATCCGCTGTGTAGTCGATGATGCCAACGATGCCCCCAACCCCCTGACGGAGCATCTCGTCCGCTAGCACAAACGCCTTGAGAAGCGGGATATCCTCCTCGACGATAGCCAACAGCCGATCGTTAGGGATGACGATCAACGCATCCACATGGCTCTGGAGTCCCTCGGCCCCTTGCATGGCCAAGCTCTTGCGGCGCTGACCTTCCCAGCTGAACGGCATCGTGACGTTCCCAACGGTGAGAGCCCCCACCGACTGGGCTGCCTCAGCTACCAGTGGCGACGCGCCCGTGCCAGAGCCGCCACCCATACCGGCTACCACGAACACCATGTCAGCGCCTTGCAGCAGCTCGGTGATCTCCTCGATCGATTCTTCGGCAGCAGCTTGACCAACCTCCGGCCTACCGCCGCTGCCCTTGCCGCCGGTCGTCATCGGTCCCAGTTGCAGCCGTACCGGCGCCTGACATTTGGCAAGGGCTCGTACATCGGTATTCATGGCGATATACTCTACGCCCTTGACCCCACTTGCTATCATGCGGTCTACGGCATTGCAGCCGCCTCCACCTACGCCCACAACCTTAATCTGGGCCGCCCCGTTCAGGCCAAACTCGTCATCCATGTGATCCTCCTCGTGTGTCATCCTCGCGGAGCCAACTGCGACATGAACTGCCTCGCTACAGACCAGATGCGTGAATACCACGTTGCCGTAGGCTCCTCCGGCCCTCCAACGCCAGAGGCATGCGCCTTGTCTCGCCCCCAGTGAAGCAACCCTACCGCTGCAGCATAGGCAGGATCACTGATCGTTTCCGCCAGCCCTTGTAGCCGCAAGGGAACACCGATGCGAACGGGCAGACCGCTCATCTCTGCCACAAGATCGGCCAGCCCGGCAAGGTTAGCACTGCCCCCCGTCAGCACAATGCCAGCCGGCAGCTCATCGAGGCTAGCATGGGCCAGCTCGGTATGCACGCGTCGCACTAACTCGACTGCATATCCCTGCACGATATCGCACAGCCGCTTGCGTGGCACAGTAGTCACCTGCTGCGAGCCAAAGGCGAGGATCTCTATCTCCTCATCGGGCCGAACGCTGCCCGCCAGCGCATGCCCATAGCGAACCTTGAGCTCGTCGGCCATGGGGACAGCCGTTCTCAAGCCCTCAGCGATGGCCCGCGTCAAATGCACCCCGCCCATAGCCCACACTTTGGTCAAGCGCACGCCATCACGCACATAGACCGCAAGCTCGGTTGTCCCGCCACCTACGTTCACCAACGCCACGCCTAGATCGCGCTCCTGATCGGTGAGCACCGCCCTCGCGGCCGCCCATGGCTGGGGGTACATGTCCACTACTTGGACGTCGTTGGCCATCACGCATTGCCGAAGATTCCGGATCGCCGTATGGGCGCCCGTCACGATGTGCGCGTCGAGCTCCATGCGATAGCCCAGCAATCCCGTGGGGTTACGAATACCATCTCGCCCGTCGATGATGAACTCTCGCGGCTCTGCCTGGATGATGGCGCGGTTGTACTCAAGCGATATAGCCGTGGCCTCCTCCAGAGCCCGCTGAATGTCATCGGCATCCACTGGCCGGTCACCTCGGCCAATAGCCGCGGATCCGCGGCTATCTTGCGCCGCCAGGTGACTCCCCCCTACAGAGACAAAGGCACGCTGAACCGTCAAGCCCGAGACGCGCTCCGCCTTCAGCAGAGACTCGCCGATAGCCTTGGTAGCAGCCGACATGTCGGTTACCACGCCCTCATGCACGCCGCGGGAGCCCACGATCCCCACTCCGATCACACGCAGGGCCTCACTGGCGGCGATCTCTGCGATCAGGGTGCAGATCTTGGTACTGCCAACATCGATGGCAACGATGGTTTGATCCAACGTCAACCCCTCCTACACCGCCATGGGCATCATCCCTGGCTCACCTTAAAGACCGGCGAAGACTCTCGAGAGAGATCCAGATACGCGGGCTGAATACCCTCACGCTCGAGATGCTCAACCAACGCCTGGAGAATAGCAGCCTTGGCCGCGCCGTCGCCCTCACATCCCAGATAGGCGGGCACGTCATCCCCCAGCACATGCACGTACAAGGTCAATCCCTGCTCCTGGAAGTAAAAATGGGGGGCTGTTCCAAGATGCTGCGCCACATCACGAGCCATCTTCCACGGCACACCAGCCACATAATTGCCTGGCATCGGCATGTGCCCCACGGCATCCTCCACTACGACCAGCCCCGGCGATGCCATCGCCGCCCCGAGAACGTTGCCACTGGCATCCACCCACCAACGTTGCCCACCGCTCTGCCATACCGTGAGATGCGATCGTTCGCGCACCTTGATCGTCACCATGTTCGGCAACCGCGTAGCTACGCTCACATCCTCCAAACAGCCATACGTCTCCAGCAACTTGCGCTCGATGTCAGCCGGCCGCACCAGGAACACGCTCTGCCCAGCGATGCCTGCCGAAGCCACTAGATCGGCCTCTGGCACCAACCGCGCGCCTTCCACCGTTACCTTGGCCACGAAACTCGCCCCATTCAGCAACCCTACTAACGTTACCAAGGCCGAGACCGCCACCAGCAGCCCTGGGGCCCGCGACCAACGCCACCAGCGTTTTCGGGCTACCGCCAGCGGCAGTTCGTCAGAGAGGGTGTCTGCGCCAATGTCGCTGGCCTCGCGGCGCATCACGCTTCCCCTTCCTTGGGTAGCGCCTCGTAGGACGTATCACACGCCTGACGCTGCTCCCAGCGCTCAAATGCCAATGCAATGAGCCGATCGATCAGTTTCGGATAAGGGAGGCCGCTGGCTTCCCACAGCTTGGGATACATGCTGATATCCGTGAACCCCGGGATAGTGTTCAGCTCGTTGACGTACAGTTCCCCCGTATCGCGACACAGGAAAAAGTCCACCCTGGCCATGCCTGCGCAGTCAATAGCCAGGTAAGCTCGCGCGGCATACGAGCGCACCCGTTCAGCGAGCTCCTGGGGAATATCGGCCGGGATCTGTAGCGTCGATCCCTCGTCCACGTACTTGGCGTCATAGTCATAGAATTCGTTACACGGCACTACCTCGCCAGGCAGTGAGGCCACAGGATCATCGTTGCCCAAGACACTGCACTCTATCTCACGCGCGTTGACCGCTGGTTCCACCAGTATGCGCCGATCGTAGCGGGCTGCAGCATCAAGCGCCCGCACCAGTTCGCTATGGTTATGAGCCTTGGTTACCCCCACGCTGGAACCCATGTTAGCAGGCTTGACAAAGACAGGATAGCCAAAACGCTGTTCCGCCTCTTGCAGCACAGCAGCGGGCTCTTGCCGCCATCGTGAGCGTTGAACTGGCATCCCGGGCACGACCGGCAGCCCATTCGCGCGCAGGACGTC
>CAZTMY010000089.1:0-8945 GCA_964614895.1 uncultured Anaerolineales bacterium | reverse complement strand
CCGATTCTACCCCCAGGGCGCGAGTGTGTCAACCTCGCCAGCTGCCGCGTTGCCGATTCCTTGACAGGATGGCGTGCGAAACCTAGGCTTGGGTACGCTTTAGAGGAGGGTTGGGTGGGCAGATCTATAGACTGTGTCGTGATTGGTTCGATCAACACTGATCTGGTTGTGCGGGTTCCGCGCGTGCCCGGGCATGGCGAGAACCTGATGGCGCGTGGGATCACGACGGGGCGCGGAGGCAAAGGCTCCAACTGTGCCATTGCGGTGGCTCGCCTAGGCGGCTTCGCGCGGATGGTTGGGAGCGTGGGCCAGGATGCCTATGGCGATCAGGCAGTGGCGGCGTTGCAAGCAGAGAATGTCGATACGGCAGGCGTGCGGCGTTGCGCGAAAGCTCCGACGGGCATGGCGGTCATCCTGGTTGACGACGCGGGCGAGAACACCATCGTCGTGGCCCCGGGTGCCAACGAAGGCCTGACGGCCGATCATGTCCGGCTTGCCCTGGAAGATACGAGACCGCATGTCATCGTGACCAACTATGAGGTGCCGTTCGATTGTGTCCAGGCTGCCCTGGATTGGGCGGAAGCGCACGAGGTGCTTGTCGTGCTGGATGCCGGCCCTGCCCGGCATCAGCAGCCCCAGCGTTGGGGAAGCCATGTCGTCTTGACCGGCAATCAAGCCGAGATCGCGTGTCTTCTGGGATGCTCAGCGGGTGACGAGGGCGCCTGGCGAGACGGTATCCGAGAGCTATTGGCCGAGGGATTGACAGGCATAGTGGTCAAGCTTGGCAGTCGCGGGGCATACGTGTGCGCGCCCGGCGTCGAGGTAGAGGTACCCGCTTTTGACGTCCATGTAGTAGATACGACGGGGGCAGGCGATGCCTCGACGGCAGCACTGGCGTTAGCGCTGGCCAGCGGTAAGCCGTGGTTGGAGGCGGTTCAGTATGCAAACGCGGCGGGCGCGGTGACGGTTACACGGCTAGGGGCGGCCGGCGCCATGCCCCACGCAGTCGAGGTGGAAGCGCTCCTTGCCGGCCACGGGAAACGACAGGCAAAAGGCGATATTGGAGGAGAAGATAATGGCTGATATGGGGTTGCTGGAGGCGCACTTCCGTCACCCGCCGTTAGAGCACGGACCCGTGCCGTTCTGGTTCCTGAACGAGGTGTTGGAGCCTGACCGCTTGGCCTGGCAGCTCGAGCAGATGCACGCGCAGCATGTAAATGCCGCCGTGCTGCATCCTAGACCGGGCATGGTGACTCCCTACCTTTCGGATGAGTTCTGGGAGGCTATCGGTGCTTGCCTGGACAAAGCACGCGAACTGGGCATGCGTGTGTGGCTGTATGATGACTATCCTTGGGCCAGTGGCACTGCCGCGGGGCTGGTGCCGAGCGCCGATCCCGAGTATGTGATGCGTAATTTGGATCTAATGGCTACTGACATACAGGGGCCTCGCGAGCTTGCCTGGCCATTGCCAAAGAACCTCGTAAGCCTCACGGCCGCGCCGGTTCGGGATGGCATGCGGATCGATGGTGACGCGATCGTCGATCTCCGCGATCGCGTCCAAGGTAGCCGACTCGCCTGGCAGGTGCCCGAGGGAACCTGGCGGGTGATGGCTGTGGCGCGGCGTCGTGGTCTCACGACCTGCGGCGACCCGTATGGCACGCAGGAATGGGCCGATCTGACGAATCCCGATGCAATGGATCTGTTCATCGAGCTCACCCACGAGGAGTATCGCAAACGGTTTGGGGACACCTTTGGCGAGACAGCCTGGGCAGTCTTCACCGACGAGCCTCCGTCCACCTTCCCGGCCCTGGGGGCTACGACATTGCAGCGGTTCCGCGAGCTGCACGGCTATGACCTGGCGCCAGAGCTACCTTTGCTTTGGTACGAGGGTGGAGATCGCACGGCCAAGGTACGTTGCGACTATTATGATACCCTGGCGACGCAATACGAAGAGGGCTTTTTCGCGCGCTGTGGAGCTTGGTGTGAGGAGCACGGGCTGGACCTGGGCGGACACTTGCTGCTGGAGGAGAATCTAATCCTGAATACGCGCTTTATGGCCAGCGCGTTTCGACAGCTACGGCATCTCAGCATCCCGGGCATCGACTGGATCTTCCCGGGGCGGATTCCCTCGAGCGTTCCCAAGCTGGCTGCCTCCGTGGCCCACTGCTACGGGCGCGAGCGCGTGATGAGTGAGACCTATGCGCTGGCCGGCTGGGCCGCAGATTTGCAGTGGATGCGCTGGCAGATGCAATGGGAGTTCGTCCATGGCGTGGACTTGCTGGTGCCCCATGCTTTCTTCTACAGCATCAGCGACACCGTTCCCATCCCGCCTGCTCCCGACGATATCGGCTACCGGTGGTATGATTGCCCGCCGTCCATGTTTTTCCGTCAACCCTACTGGCGACACTATCACCACTTTGCCGATCTCGTGGCCCGGACCAGCTACCTGCTGACGCGTGGGACTCATGTCGCACAGGTAGCGGTGTTCTATCCCATCGAAAGCGTGTGGGCGGACTATGCTCTAGCCGACGGCTGGCTGCGAGGCGTGCATTCGAACGTGCTGGATCTGCCGGGATCGTGGATGACGGCGGATGTATTCGAGGAGGGGCCGCCGGCCGTCGTGACTGACGGGCGCTACCGAGCCATCATTGAGGGCTTGCGTGAGCACACGATCGATTGCGACATCCTGGACGATGACACGCTTCAGCGCGCGGACATCGTCAGAGGAGCGCTGGATACGGGGAACGAGTCGTTCAATCTCTTGGTGCTGCCCGCCGTGCGCACCATTCGGGTCGAGACGTTGGAAAAGATCCGTCGCTACTGGCGGTCTGGTGGCAGTGTGGTCGCGCTGCACTGCCTTCCTGAGCGTGCCAGCGATGGCCCGGAACACGATGCCGAGGTCTGGGCGCTGGTCGATGAGATGTGGCGCTCCGACTCGGCCAAGCTCGGCGGCACTGGGAGGACGTACCTGTTCGCTGGGGGTTTCGGGGCGGAGCTCGATGGCGTGATGTCGCTCTTGCAGCCCAACGTGCGTGTCGCGGACTGGGGCGTCGATGTGCAGCAGCGCAGCTTGGATGGCGTAGCGCTGTTCTACCTGACCAGCAGGCTGGCACATGCGTTGGACACCGAGGTCACCCTACGGGCCGTGGGCCGACCTGAGCGATGGGATCCTCTTACTGGCGAACGGACGCCGCTGGCCGAGTTCCGGGTGCAAGATGGTTGTACCGTGATTCCCCTTTCCTTTGAGCCCTACGATGGCTACTTTGTATTGATCCATGAAGGAGACCCCGGCCCTCACGTCGTGGCGACGAACATGGACGAGCCGACACTGCGTGTTGAGGAGGAACGCCTATCCGTCGAGGGGCTACTGCCGGAGGGCGGAATCGCCTGGGCGGAGGTTGAGATTGATGGGATCGTGCATCGCCTGGAGGGCGCCGCATCCGGCTCACCTTTGACGCTCGGACTCGGGGATACATGGCAGTTCTCAGTCCTGCCGTTCCCGGATGACGAGCATTGGTATGATGATATGGATCGCCTCGACTTGATGTTCCCGAAAAGCGGCGTGCCCGATGTCATGCGTACTGGTAGCTGGACGAAGCAAGGCCTCCCCGGCTTTGCCGGAACTGGTCGCTATGTGCAGTCGTTCGATCTGCCAGACTCTTTCCAGGATCAGCGCCTTTTGCTCGATCTGGGAGAGGTAAGGGTCGCTGCGAGGGTCTTTTTCAACGGGGCGTTGGTTGGGGATCGACTGTGGGCACCTTATGCCTTCACCCTGACAGGGGCGCGCCCAAGCGAGAACGAGCTGGTCGTGGAGGTCTCGAACACGCTGGCGAACTATATCTCGGTACGCCATGCTGATTCGGATCAGCCCTGGGCCCATCCTACGGAGGATCAGTTGGCCTCAGGTATCCTGGGGCCGGTTACCCTGCGGGCAGTGCCCTGGGTAAAGCTCGAGATGTCACTGGGCTGAGTATTCCCTAGACGTCTAGGTTACTGACCTCGTTGGCGTGGGCCAAGATAAAGCGACGGCGAGGTGGCACCGAGCTGCCCATGAGCATGTCAAATGTCTGGTCGGCCGCGGCCCCGTCGTCCAGCGTTACCTGGACGATAGTGCGGTTCTCGGGATCCATGGTGGTTGTCCAGAGCTGCTCTGGGTTCATCTCGCCTAGGCCCTTGTAGCGTTGGAGCTCGTATTTCTTCAGGTTCGCCACCGCGGCATCCTTTTCTTCCTCACTGTACACATAGTGGGAACCCTTGGCCGTTGTGATGCGGTAAAGCGGCGGTCGCGCCAGGTAGAGATGTCCCTCTCGGATAAGAGGCTCCATGTACCTGAAGAAGAACGTGAGCAGCAAGGTAGTGATGTGGGCGCCGTCCACATCAGCGTCCGTCATGATGATGATCTTGCCATAGCGCAGGTTGGCGAGGCTGAACTGCTCGCCCACGCCACATCCCACCGCCTGCACCAAGGCACGAATCTCGTTGCTCTTGAGCGCGTGATCAATGCGAGCTTTTTCGACGTTTCGGATCTTGCCACGCAGTGGCAGGATAGCCTGATAGCGTCGGTGCCGGCCTTGCTTGGCCGAGCCCCCCGCCGACGGTCCCTCCACGATAAAGAGCTCGGTATTGGAGGGGTCACGCTCCGAACAGTCAGATAGCTTGCCTGGGAGTGTACTGCTCTCTAGAGCGCTTTTGCGTACGACCAAGTCGCGCGCTTGCCGCGCTGCGATGCGCGCCCGCGTGGCGGTGACGGCCTTGCGAACGATGGTGGACGCGGCTCGCGAGTTGTCATCGAGCCACTTGGCAAAGGCTTCCGAAAAGACGCTCGCCACCTGGCCTGTCAGCTCGCTGTTACCCAGCTTGGCTTTGGTCTGGCTCTCGAACTGTGGGTCGGCAAGCTTGACCGAGACGATGGCGGTCAAGCCCTGGCGCACGTCTTCTCCAGCGAGATTTGGATCTTTTTCCTTGAGATAGTTGCTCTTGCGTGCATAGTCATTGAGGCAGCGCGTAAGGCCAGACCGAAAGCCTGTGAGGTGTGTGCCGCCGTCGACGGTGTTCACGTTGTTGGCAAAAGCGTATACCGATTCGGCATAGCCATCGGTGTATTGGAGCGCCACCTCCACGGTCGTGCCTTCCACCTCCTGCTCTACATAGAAGGGATCGTGCAGCACGTGCCGTTGTCGGTTCAGGTAGCGCACGAAGGACTGGATGCCACCCTCAAAGTGGAATGCCATCTCCTTGCCGTCGCGCTCGTCGGTCACGTGGATGGTGAGCCCGCGCGTGAGGAAGGCCATCTCGCGGAATCGCTGGGTCAGCGTCTTGAAGCGATAGTCGAGGGTCTGTATGATCTCAGTGTCTGGCAAAAAGCGTGTTCGGGTGCCCGAGCCACGTGTCTTGCCATGGTCGATCACCTCAGTGACGGGGTGGCCCCGTTCATAGCGTTGGGTGTATCGCCGCCCCTCGTAGCGGACTTCTACCTCTAGCCAGGCTGAGAGCGCGTTCACGGCCGAGATACCCACCCCATGGAGGCCACTAGCTACCTTGTAGCCACCACCACCGAACTTGCTGCCCGAGTGCAGCACCGTATGGACGACCTCCAGTGTGTTCTTGCCGGTGGTTTTCTCGGTGCCCACGGGTATGCCCCGGCCGTTGTCTTGGACCGTGACAGCACCATCAGGGTGAAGAGTGATCTCGATATGGTCACACCGCCCGGCCAGAGCCTCATCGATCGAGTTGTCCACCACCTCATAGACGAGGTGATGTAGGCCTCGCTGGTCGGTGCTGCCGATATACATGCCTGGGCGTCGTCGTACCGCCTGTAGGCCTTCTAGGACTTGGATGTCGTCTGCTGTGTAGCGGGGAGGCACGTCAGTCATGGCCTGGCGAGTCCTCCGTTTGGCTGTGGGCCCGGGCCTGGGCAACGAGACTGTGCCACAAGCTCAGCCGTTCCCGATAGTAGATGAACGTGGCTGCTGTAAGACCGGTGCCGACAAAGGCGTTGATGGGGATGGCGACGGCGATGCCTAGCGGCGATGTGAGTAGCTTCTGCCAGATCACGCTCGTACCGGCACTGATGACGGTGCAGAGCACGATGAACCCCAAGGTTGGCCAGAATGCCATGCGTAGCAGGATCATGCTGTTGCGTACGGCTTCCAAGGGTTCCGCGTGCGACATTGTGATCGCCTCGGGGGCGAAATAGAGATAGATCCCAAGCCACAGAGCCGCTCCAAGGAGCAGAAACGTGAACGGGCCACATAGGAAGCTCAGACCCATGGCCGCTGCCGTGACAAGCACGATGGGCATCAGGACGATGGTGATGTAAAGCGCATAGCGCGGGAGCTTCTGGATCATCTTGCGGAAAGGTTCATCGCCGCCTCGCACCACGCGGCCTGCAAGAGCCAAGTAGAAGGTCGCCACAAAGAGGCCGGCGACGATGATCACGGCCAGGAGCATAAATGCGGTACATCCGTCCGATAGGTGGATGACCCAGTTGTCTGTTGGTTCGATGAGTCGCGTCGCGGCGACGCTGGGGACACCAAGCACTCCCCAGACGATGCCCGCGAATAGATTGGCGTGACCTACCGTTTCTCTTAGGAACGTTGGGTCGAATTCGGGCATGGCAGATAACGTCGCATCTAGGCCTCGGTCGATGCTCAGACTTTGCTGCATCTCCTCAAAGGCGCTGACTGATTCTTCTACGATGGGCGCGATGGATAGCTTTGGGCCGAGCCAAAGAAAGACGTCCAGCAGGATAGGTAGCAACAGCAGCCAGGGGTTCCGACGGACCGTGTCAAACCCGGCGCTGATGGTGTCAATGATGTTCAACCTTGTCTGCACCTCCGAGGCCTGATTTTAGCACAAGATACCAGGCTCGTGAAAGCGCCGTTGGACGGTCAGAAAGACCGCCCAACGCTTGCGCACGAGCGGGCTGTGGCTAGCTGGCGGGCAGCTTACTTGCCCGACGCCTCTTTCTCCGGCGCTGGGCTCTGCTGTGCCTCTGCCTCGTCGGCCGGCAGACCTTGCATGTCGATCAGCAGATCGCGTAGGGCGCCAAAGAAGGCGTCATGCCGCGTCAGGCGCTCTTGCATCGTTGCCACCGTCGCGCGCGTTTCGGCCAAGTCGCTCTCCATGCGGTCTAGCAACTCGCCTTGATCGGCCAGGGTGGTATCCATCTTGTCGAGTCGCGTGTCATAGGTGTCGCGAAGTGAGGCCAGATCCGACTCGACCGACTTGACGCTGCTCTCGACGGCGGAGAGGTCCTCCTGCATGTCGCTCATGCCCTGCTCAATCTCGGCCACTCGGCCGGAGAGCTGCATGATGCGATCGACCTTTGCCGTTAGGTCAGCATTTTCGGCGGCAAGGCGATCCAGGCGTTCCCAGGCTACCTCGCTATTCTGGTAGACCGTGTCAAGGTTACGGCTGAGCGCGTCTACCTCGCTGCGTGACGCATAGCTAAGGGTGCCACTATAGGCCAAGAGCACCAGCAGCATGACCAATGCGCCGGCGATGGCGCCGCCCGCCACGAGCAAGAACCCTGACCAGAATCCTCGCCCCGCATCGGTCTCGGCTGCCGCAACGGGCGGGGCTTCTGGCTCCTTGGTCGCTTTCTCCGCTTCGGGGGTGGATTGCTCTAGGATCTCTTCTGGGTGTTCCGTCTCTACGGACTCTTCCGCCGGTTCGGCTGCCTGAGGCTCTTCTACCTCGGGCTCGGGTGCGATCTGCTCTTCACGCATAGTGCCCTCCTGTTCTTCATCAGTCTCTGAAGGCTCGGCGCGCTCCTCTGCCAAAGAGCTCATGGGCTGTGGCTCGGGTTGCGCATCTGATGGTGGGGGAGGGTGCGATTCGCCTCGAGGCGACTGACCTCCTGTTTCCGCCTCTTCGCTCAACTGGAGTGGGCCGGTTAACTGTGTCGGCTCGGGCTCGAGTGGCCTAGTGACCGATGCAAGTACAGTGGCTTCCTCCGGTGGTGCTCCCTGTGGAGCCGATGTCAGGCTGATCTGCGGCCGAATCTGGTCCAGTAGCACCGGTCCGATGCCACGCACGGCCACGAGCTCATCGAGGTCGGCAAAGGGACCGTGTTCCTCACGATACTGGACAATCCGTTGCGCCAGAGCTGGTCCAATGCCATCGATGGGGAGGAGGTCATCAGTGGATGCCGCGTTCACATCAATGGGCAGGTCCCCTTGCATATTGGTGGTCATGGTACATGCCTCCTTTGTAATGCGAGCTTCTTTGCTCGCGCTCAAGCCACGCATATGGGTCCGGGTGATTCAGCAAGCAGCGTCCCAAAGGTGGATGCCGAGGTCGATCGGGCCTGAACGCGACTACAATGCCATTATACTATGGAGATGGCGTGAGCGCAGGCGTTCGCGCGCCGATCGGTCCGCAGCCATCGAGGGCCTGGTTCGCACCAGCGGACATAAGCACAGAACCTTGACACAGTGGCCGTCAACCATCTACACTGGCGGTGCTGGAGGAGGGCCTATGCGCATCCGCGACGTATCCTGCTTCCCTACGTGGGGCGGTAGCCGGAACTACCTCTTTGTGGTCGTCGATACCGACGAGGGGATTTACGGCGTCGGCGAGGCAGGCCTCACCGGCCGCGAGCATGCCGTGATGGGCGCCATCGACCACATGCGGTTGCTGCTGATTGACCAGAACCCACTCCGGACGCAGCACCTGTGGCAGCTTTTGTCAAGAGGCGGCTTCTTTCCGCATGACCGTGTGTTGGGCAGCGCACTCGCGGCCATCGATATCGCTCTGTGGGATATCAAAGGCAAGGCCCTGGGCGTTCCCCTATACGAGCTCCTTGGGGGCCGGGTGCGCGAGAAGGTGCCTTGCTACTGCCACCTAGGCGGAGGTGATCAATCCGGCTCGGAGGCGCTACTGGCATCGGCCGAGGAGCAGTTAGGCGAGGGGTGGCGGTATCTGCGCTTTGCGTTGCCCAC
>CAZTMY010000088.1:0-8950 GCA_964614895.1 uncultured Anaerolineales bacterium | reverse complement strand
TGGATCTGCAGGTCCTGCAGGTGCGCGGCATACTGAACTACCATGTCGAGCCCTTGGCCGCAAACCTGCTGTACCAGCAAGTGGGCAGTGACTATGAGAGCATTGTCATCGTGCCAGCGATGCAAGAGTCCATCAAGGCGGCGACAGCGCAGTATGCCGTAGAGAGCATCCTGGTGCAACGGTCCGAGATCCGCGACAAGATCCTCACGGACCTACGCGAGCGCCTAGCCAAGGTACACATCGTGGTGGACAGTTTCTCTCTGGCTGACGTGGCCTTCTCCGAGGAGTTCGACCAGGCCATCGAGCGTAAGCAGGTGGCCGAGCAAGAGGCGCTGCAGAAGGAATACGAGCTCCAAGCCGCGCAGAAAGAGATCGAGATCCTGCTCGCGCGTGCCGAAGGTGACAAGAAAGCGGCAGTCATCGCCGCCGAGGGTCGAGCTGAGGCGCGTCGTATCGAGGCGGAAGCGGAAGCCAAAGCGCTGAATCTCATCGCCCAACAGCTTCGCAACAACGAGGCCCTGATCCAATACGAGTGGGCAACCCGCCTTTCGCCCAACGTCACAACCGTTCTGCTGCCATCTGATCAGGCCATCATCCTAGACAGCAAAACGCTCCTCAAGTAAGCTGACCATAGAGCCGCGAGGGAGATATGCCCTGTCTTAGCGCATTGTTGACGGAACCTTGACGGCGGATCACAAGATTGAGACAATGGGATTGCTGCAACATCACTACCGGGAGAGGTAGCTTTGATCGGATACTGGTTGGTGGGGACAGGCGCTCAGGACCCACAACGACACCAAGGCGCCGCGCTAGACCTTTGCGCACGCCTGCCCCGGCGCGGCTACCGTCTCGTGTGGGGTACGGCCAAGATCCCCACCGGCGTGGCGCTCCAGATACCGGACAATACGGTCGTGCGGGTCACAGGGCGGAGCGGCGGGTTCCTCGACGGGATCATAGTTCATGATGGCCTCATCGAGTCCGAATTCAACGGCAACGAAGTATGTGCCCTGATCTACTGCCCATGGCCACGGATCATCAGGCACGGGCAACGCATCGCCCAAATGTGGGCCATTGCTATCGATCGAGAGGCGTTCGCGCCTCTCTTAGAGCCCCCTCAAGGTCTCGGCAAGTCCAAGGCGGGGTTCGGCTCAACGGGACGTTAGGCACTATGACATCAAAGCAAAGCCATCGCTAAAAGAGCGACAGAGCAAAGCTACATAACCGATTAAAAGCCCATGGAAAGCCTGAGAACGTTCAGATCATTCATGCACAGACTCTACCAACGGCACCGCCTGTCCGTCCTAGGAGGAGTCGTCGGTCTGCTCTGGGGGTTGGCCCTCCTTGGGATCGTCGGGACAGCAGCCAAGCCCGATCGGCACGCCAGCAAAGTCATTGCGCTGGATGATGCCGGGCTACCTGGCATCACGCTGCAGATCACCTATCCCACCACCCTCAGCCCTGATGCGGACCTTGAGCACCCGCTCCTGGTGACTGCACGCGTGCAGGCTCGGGACGCCGAAGCAGTTGCCCCCTTTACGCTTGTGTTTCCCCTGCCCGATGCGTCGCTGGCCTTTGTGGGGCCAAAGGGCAACCATCTGCCAGGAACCATCGAGGTCGTGCCCGGATACCCAACTGCCACGCCCTATGATCTATGGCTCGCCCACGAAGGTACGCAGGGCAGAGCTACGCTGTTCTCGCCTCACAGCGTGACCATCGTCCCTATTGTGCAACATGACGGCGGCCAGGCCAAGCTCCCCGAGCTGACTATGCGAATCCAGCTTGTGAGCTCCGGCGCACACGCCTTTCATGAGGCTGCCGTAGCCCTCGCGCGCTACATGCTGCCAGCGTCTATCGCGATCTTTCTCGTAGCAGCGACCATCGCGCTCGTGGGGTACTTGCAGCGCTACCGTCGATGCGAACGCGAGCGCATCCTCGCGGAGCGCTATCGTCAGCTCCGCGAGAGTGTACGGCTGGAGCAATGGCGAGCCGCCCGCACGCTGCTCGAGGAGATCCGACGCGAGCGTCCCGCCTACCGTGACGTGAATCGGATCGACGCCATTGTCAGCGCTGCCGAGACGGCCACATGGCGGCGAGGCCAGCTCTATCGCGCAGGCGTCCGCGCCTACCGTGAGCGCGATTGGCCCAAAGCGGTCAATGCCTTTCACACCATTGAGCAAGAGACCCCCTACTACCGGGATGTAGCCTTTCTGCGACGTACGGCCGCTCTATACGCTGACCTTGCCAGCCGTGATCGATCACGCCGCGTGGAGGCCGCACACGCCTTGGGGGAGATTGCCGATCTCGTCGACTATGGTCCGTTGATCGAAGCTCTGGGAGATCGTAGCGAGGCCGTAGCTCAGGCTGCGCAGCAAGCCTTCAGACAGATTGGTATCCAATCCTTTGACGCCCTAATCTCAGCGCTGGCTCACAAAAAGCCAGCAGTTCGGCAAGGCGCCTACGAGTTGATACGGGATATGGGCCACGAGGTGCGAGAGGACCTACTGACTGCATTGCACAGCGCCAACCCGCGCATCACACGGCCCGTTGCGAGCCTGCTGGCACATCTGGGAGCTCGTGAGGAGCTTGCGCAGGCTTTGCTCTGGAGCGCGCCCGAGCATCATGAGGGCATCGTTGCCGCGCTCCAGCAGGAGGGCATCGCTGCCACAGGGGCACTTGTGACCGCATTGCGCGAGGCGCCACCAAGTCGCCGCCAGACGATCATCAACGCCCTGGCCGCGCTCAAAGCCACCACCGACATCAGCCGACGCCTGGAGGAAGCCCTGCGCGCCACCAAGAACCCCAAGGAGCGCATGTTGCTGCAGCGCGCGCTGGATGCGGCGCCAAGCCCTTTCGTCGGCCAGACTGATGCGGACGCCGGCTCGCATCAACCGGCACTTGCCGCACCGAGCGATCACGTGACGATCTCGACCGAGGCGGGGCGCAGCTAGACCTCGGAGAAAGGGTTACCCCATGGCCAGAGTGCTTGTGGTCGATGACGAACTCCAGGTGCTACAGCTAGTGGGGCGTATCCTCACCAGCAACGGACATGATGTCGATCTGGCCCTGGATGCAGACGCGGCAATGGAGATTCTGAACATGCGCTCGCCTGATGTGATCGTCCTCGACATCATCATGCCGGGCACCAACGGACTTGAGCTGTGTCGCACAATCCGCGAGCACAGCGACCTTGCGCACGTGCCGGTCCTCTTTCTCACTGGCGCCGGAAATATCGAGGACAAGATCAATGGCTTTGGATCCGGTGGCGATGACTATGTCGTCAAGCCCTTCGAGCCTCGCGAGCTAATGCTTCGCATCAACGCCTTGCTGCGCGCATCCGAGCGATATCGCCCGCCCATACTCGAGTGCGGCGAGATCAGGCTCTATCCCACGAGCGGCACGGCAGTGGTGAACGGTGATACCGTGTCCCTCACGCCCGTCGAGTTCGAACTGCTTTCTTATCTCATCAGGCACAAAGGGGAGATCGTACCAGCGCGCAAGCTCCTGAGAGAAGTCTGGGGCTACCCCGCGGGTGTGGGCGACCCGAGCCTGGTGCGCACACATATCATGAACTTGCGCCGCAAGATCGAATCTGACCCCAAGGCCCCCACGCTCATCCGCACGGTGCCCCGCTACGGTTACACCGTGTAGCGTACCCCCTTTGCCCCACACGACAGCCGCCAGAGGCATCCCCTCATCTGCACCTCAATGCCGTATTTATGTAACATTCACGAGCCATGGATGGTTCCCTGCTATACTTGAGCGGCGACGCGTCGCGGCGCGCCCTAAAGACGAGCATGCCTCGTAACACGAAAGAAGCAGATTTGCCTCATGGACGACGGACAGAGTTCGGCGCAGCATCAGAATAACGGCGCATTGCCCCCGCAAGTACAGGCAACCGCATCGCGGCGGGTACTGATCGTCGATGACGATCCTGACGTGCGCCGGTTGCTCCGGTATGTCGTGACGCAGATCGGCTGCGATGTTGACACGGCCACCAACGGGCAGGAAGCTCTGAGACAGCTATACCTCCGGCCATACGATCTGGTTATCACTGACCTGCGCATGCCCAAGATGGACGGCACCGCCCTTGTGCACGCCTGCCGCACGCGGTTTCCCTTGACGGGCATGATGGTCGTCACGGGTTATGGCACCATCGAAAGCGCCGTCGACGCCCTCAAACTTGGCGTGGATGACTATCTCACCAAACCGCTGACTCTTACCAGTCTCGAGGAAAAGCTGACAACCTACTTTGCCCAGCGTGATCACTCAGCGGACACGGGCCGCAGCACTGCCATAGAGCCCTTGGTGGCACTCAGCAGCATCCTTTCCCGCGAACTCGGTCTATATGAGCTCGTCAATGCCATCCTGGCTCTGATCTATCGCGTCATGGCCCCTCGAACCATCCGGATCACCGTGTTCGGCATGGGCGAACTTCAAGACCTGACCTTCGGGTTGGGTCCACCCCTCACTGACTGCGCTCGGCTCGCCCAAGCCGACTGCGCTTGGACGACTGCGTTGGCCTCCGCCGATGTGCCCTGGTACCTCGGCGATGGCACGATACAATCAGGCAAGATCAACGTCACAGGCCATTTCTTGCTGGTACCGCTCCGCGCTCCGGACCAAGTCGTGGGCACCTTGCTCGTGTCGCGCCGCTCTGATGACGCCCCCTACCGCCATGCCGATGCCCAGCTCCTTCAACTCTTTGGCTTCCAGATCGGCATAGCGATGCTGCATGCCCGTATGCGCCAGCAATTGCTAAATGCTTCCCGTGACCTAAGCACGATCACGCTCTCCGCCGTCAGGACACTATTCTCCGCCATCGGCACCTACGATCGCTACACGCATGACCACTCTGAGCGAGTCTCAAACTATGCCGACCGGCTGGCACAGGCTGCCGGTATCTTGGATCGCGAACGAGAGACCATACGCATCGCCGCCCTACTACACGACATCGGCAAGCTCGGTATCAAGGACTCCACGCTCAACAAGCATGACAACCTGGATGAATCCGAGCTGAGCCGTATCCGATTGCACCCAGAGATGGGCGCCCGTATTCTCGCAGACATGCCAGCGTTTCGCGACGTGATCCCGTTGGTTCGACACCACCACGAGCATTGGGACGGGAACGGGTACCCCGACGGGCTCCGCGGCACCGAGATCCCTCTCGGAGCTCGGGTCATAGCCATCGCCGACAGCTATGAT
Source organism: uncultured Anaerolineales bacterium (assembly GCA_964614895.1). Taxonomy (GTDB): domain Bacteria; phylum Chloroflexota; class Anaerolineae; order UBA1429; family UBA1429; genus DAIRUQ01. The sequence continues at coordinate 3,748 of CAZTMY010000088.1, read as the reverse complement.
TCGATGACGTCCAATCGCCCCTACCGCCCGCCCATGTCAGCAGCCGAGGCTCGCAGCCAGATTCTTGCCGGCGCGGAGACGCAGTTCGATCCGCACCTGGCCAGGCTCTGGGCTACCATCGACAACTAGCAAGGCACGTGGAGCAGCCAATGCCATCCGAGGCCAAGCAACAGACTCGCCTTCAGATCCTCGTTGTCGACGACGAGCAAGAGGCAACTTCCTTCTGCCAACAGGTGCTGGCACGTTCCGGCTATGCCGTCTCCACTTCGGGCAACCCGCAGCAGGCCCTGCAGCTCCTAGCAACGATGGACATAGACTTGCTCGTCACCGACCTGAGAATGCCTGGCATGAGCGGCCTTGAGCTCATCGAGACCGCTCGCCAGCAAAGGCCGGATCTAGTCTCGATTGCCATTATGGGCTATGCGGATGCTATCGAGACGGCAATGCGTGCCCTCCGCGAAGCGCACCTGATCTGCGAGCATGACCGCCTACTGACCCTGATGCCCTTGCTGGATCTCAGCCGCTCATGCATCAAGGCCCGCGATATTGATGCGCTGCTAGCTGAGGGACTTGCGATCACTTGCGCGGCCCTGCACGGCAGCGCGGCTTGCTTCTACCGGTGGCACTCGGACCGCGAGCAGCTCGAGCTCCTCCATCGCTACGGATGCGACAACCTCCCCCTGCCCGACACTGGCGCGCTGGCAAGCCAGCTTCGATCGGCCAGTGAGGCCATTGTGCTGTCGACGCAGCAAACGGAGGAGGGCGCACCATCCCAGAACGTGCCGCAAGCCATCGCCCCGGCCCTGGCGACGGATGGCCTCATTGGAGCCTTGCTGATCGTTCGTCCTCAAGCCGCAACTCCCTTTGGGCGCAGCGATCTTGAGACACTTACCATCATGGCTAACCAGATCGCAACGCTGTACGATAATGCCAGGCTCGTCCAGGAACTGGAGAGCTGGGACCGACGCCTGGAAAGGCGCGTGCACGAGGCAACCGAGGAGCTCATCCAGGCACAAGAGCGCATGATCCGAACCGAACGCCTGGCGGCCATCGGACAGCTAGGCGCGAGCATCGCTTACGAACTTCGCAACCCCTTGGGTGTCATCAGCAACTCTGTCTATTATCTCCAGTCGCGTATCGCTCCCGATGACCCCAAGGCCCATCGGCATCTGGCGATCATCCAGAACGAGATCGCTACCGTCAACGACATCACCAACGACCTGATGAGCTTTGCCCGTGTAGGGCAAATCGAGATCCGTCCCGAGGATCCCACTGCGCTAGCCCGAGCTGCGCTGGCTCGCGTGCCCATCCCGCCATCAGTCTCCGTGCACGTCCAATCGCTCACGAACGGCGCGCGCGTGTGGGCCGATGCGGACCGGTTACGGCAGGTCCTGATCAACCTGATCACCAATGCAGTCCAAGCCATGCCCGACGGCGGGCGTCTCACCCTGACGACGCGCGCGGAGAATGACCATGTGGTCTTTGAGGTAGCAGATACGGGCGTGGGCATCCCGGAGGATCAGTCCGAGCGGATTTTTGAGCCGCTGTTCACCACCAAAGCCAGGGGCATGGGCATAGGTTTGGCCATCGCGAGGATGCTGGTTGAAGCACACCAAGGTACGATTCAGGTCGATAGCACGCCAGGTCAGGGCAGTCGCTTCACCGTACGGCTTCCGCAAGCCACACAAGACGGCCAGACATGATGATGGGCAAGGGCCGTGTGCCAGTAATCATCGGTGACAGATCAACTATGTGCGAAACACTGATAGACATCCTAGCCGAGGCGAGGTACGAGGTCGAGGCCGCCCCCAAGAATCGGCAAGCCGGCACGTCAAAGCGCGGTGGGGCGTGCGCCGTCCTGGCCAAGCCATTGGACATCACTATGGTACTGCATTTAGCGGATCAGCTCGTTCGACGGGATCATCCCAGCAACAACAAAAAATAGCACATGGAACAAACACAAACCAAGCAATTTGAAATCCTCATCATCGATGATGACGCCAACATGTGCGAGACGCTATCCGACATCCTTGAGGACAAGGGATACAGCGTCACCAGCACTCGTGACGGTCAGACAGGTATCCAGCTTATGCGGAATAACCGCTTTGACCTGATCCTGATCGACATCATGATGCCGGGCATGAACGGCGTAGAGACCTTGCGTCAGATCCGCCGGATAGCGCCTGATGCCGCTACTGTGGTGATGACAGGTCACAGCCAGCTCGAAGGCTATGTATCAGATGCGCTTTGGAGCGGCGTCGATGGCGTGCTCTACAAGCCGTTCGAGATGAGCGCCGTTCTCAAGATAATCGAGCAGAAGCAGCAAGCGCAAGCTGGCTTGCCAATCATCGATCTACGACAATACCAGCCGGATCCTGCGGCCATCGACATGGTGCCGTTGGAGATGGCGCGCAAGTACACCCTCTTGCCCCTAAGCATCGAATCGGGCCATCTGCTCGTCGCGATGGCCGACCCTACCAACCTATACGCCATCGAGGACCTGCGCGTCCGTACCTCTTTGCGCATCAAGCCGCTCAAAGCCCAAAAGATCGAGATAGAGGAAGCGATAGAGCGTCACTATGGGAACGGCATCGAGATCGAGCGTCAAATCGATCGGATCGCCGCGACGCAAAGGCACGTAGAGGCCGATGCCGAGGAGCGCATCTCGGCCGAGATGGTAGCGCAGACGCCCATAGTCCGGGCAGTGGAGCTCATGCTCCACCAAGCAGTCAAGGACCGCGCATCCGATATCCACCTGGAGCCCCAAGAGGATCATCTGCGCGTGCGCTATCGCATCGACGGCGTGCTACACGATGCGATGCATCTGCCCAAGCGCGTTCACGCCCCACTGATCTCGCGCATCAAGGTGCTGGCTAACCTCAACATCGCCGAGCGCCGCCGCCCGCAAGATGGCCAATTCTCCATTGCTATCGACGGGCGCGATATCGACTTTCGCGTGGCTACCATCAACACGGTTCAAGGCGAGATGGCTGTTCTTCGCGTCCTGGATAAACTCATGTTGCGAGAACTGGACCAGGTAGGCTTTATGCCAAGCATGTTGGAACAGTGGATGAAGCTCATCCATGCGCCTTGGGGCATTGTACTGATCGCAGGTCCTACAGGCTCGGGAAAAACGAGTACGATGTATGCCAGTATCAACCAGCTCGATAAGGACGAGGACAAGATCATCACCATCGAGGACCCAGTCGAGTACCGCTTTGACGCCATCTCGCAGGTGCAGGTCAACCGCCAGGCTGGCATCACCTTCGCCAGTGGTCTACGCTCCGCCATGCGCCTGGATCCGGACACCATCCTCGTCGGCGAGATCCGAGACAACGAGACGGCCGCCACCGCCATCCAGGCCTCATTGACGGGCCACCTAGTGCTGTCCTCGATCCACGCCAACGATGCCGTCGGCGCGGTCTTTCGCCTAATTGACCTAGGGGTCGAGCCCTTCTTGGTTACCTCCTCACTTATCGGCGTGCTTGCGCAGCGTCTGCTGCGGCGTGTTTGCCAGAACTGCGGCCAGCTACGCGCGGGCAGCTACCAAGAAAAGACACTCTACGAGCAAACGTTGGGCGAGAAAAGAGAAGAGTTCGTTTATGGCGTCGGTTGCAACCAGTGCGCTCAGACCGGTTACCGCGGACGTGTGCCGGCCTTTGAGCTGCTGACAGTCAACGACAGCATCCGCCGGCTGATCCTGGAAGGCGCGAACTCGCAAACGCTTCACGAGAGGGCTGAGCAGAGC